>JADFNY010000217.1 GCA_022563115.1 Acidobacteriota bacterium
GTCCGACGAGGAGATCACGCTGTTCAAGTCGCTCGGGCTCGGGGTCGAAGACCTGGCCGCCGCCCACCACATCTATCGGCGGGCTATCGACCAAGGGGTCGGCGTTCGCTCCGAGTTCGGCTGATGCCTCGGCAGCGCTTCCGGCCGCTGACTCGCTTCAGCCCGCCGCACCAGGCGCGGTGGGCATCGTGAGCCGCATCTCGCCGATTCCGATCGAGGCGATCGAGGCTGCCGCCGAGCGCCTTGCCGGAACCATCGTTCGCACGCCGCTGGTGCCGTTGAACGCCGACGGTTCGGCGGCCGAGATCTGGCTCAAGCTCGAGAACCTGCAGCCCATCGGCTCCTTCAAGGTGCGGGGCGCCGGCAACGCCATGGCACAGCTGACCGACGAGCAGCTCGGCGGCGGCGTCTACACGGCGAGCGCCGGCAACATGGCGCAGGGCGTCGCCTGGAACGCCCAGCGGCTCGGCGTGCCGTGCACGGTTGTGGTGCCAGACCACGCGCCGCAGACCAAGCTCGACGCCGTCGAGAGGCTCGGCGGTCGTATCGAGAAGGTCCCGTTCGACACCTGGTGGCAGATCATCGTGACCCACGAGTACGAAGGGGTCGACGGCACGTTCGTTCATCCCGTCTCCGACCCGGCGGTCATCGCCGGAAACGGCACCATCGGCCTCGAGATCCTCGAAGATCTCCCCGACGTCGACGCCGTGGTGATCCCGTTCGGCGGCGGTGGCCTGAGCTGCGGCATTGCCTCGGCGATTCGTGCCCGCAAGCCCGACACCAAGATCTTCGCCGCCGAAGTGTCGAGCGCCGCCCCGCTCACCGCCGCACTGGACAGCGGCGAGCCCACCCCGATCGACTACTCGCGGAGCTTCGTCGACGGCATCGGCGGCAAGGTCGTGTTGCCAGACATGTGGCCGCTGGTCCGCGAGCTTATCGACGCCTCGTTCGTCTCGTCACCGGAGGCGATCGCCGCGGCCATCAAGTTGCTGGTCGAGCGCAACCGTGTGGTTGCCGAGGGTGCCGGCGCCGCTCCGGTGGCCGCCGCACTCACCGGCGTGGGGGTCGAGGGCAAGGTCGTCTGCGTTGTTTCGGGCGGCAACATCGACGCCGACAAGCTGGCCACCATCCTCGAGGGCGGGGTGCCCGAGCCGCTTCAGCCCTGACGGCTCCGCCCCGCACCTCTCGCGCGCGGCTGTCGTACCAGGAGCGAGGCCAGAGCGATCGCGGCGATCGCGCCCCTCCCGTTGTCAAAGCGCGGAAAAAGCGATTCCCTAGGGCGTCTTCCAAGACGAATGTTTCGACGATTCCGTCTGAAACTGGAGAAGCCATGGCTACCCTCTTGCTAGGCTCAGTTCGGCGATTTCGCCCGTTTCTCGGCGCGATCTTCGTCACGATGCTGCTCGCCACGGCGGCATCTCTCGCGGCCATGCAAGAGGAGGTCCCGCCACCTCCGGGTGCCAGCCGGCACGAGGAAGTCCCGCCAACCCCAGGTGCCGGTCGGCAGCAAGAGGTCCCGCCAACCCCGACCGCCGGCGAGGAAGAAGAAGCCGCCACCAATCCCTTCGCCGGCTTCGAAACCCACTACCTCTCCAACGACCTCAGGGTTTGGTACCAGCGGCTTCCCGACGAGCCCGACGTTCACGTCCGGGTCACGGTTCCCTACGGGTCGGACACCGACTGGCGGGGCAAGGAGGAGATCGCCCACTTCGTCGAGCACATGCTGTTCGGCGACCACGACGGTCGCACCGAGGAGGAGATCAAAGGGGAGATCGAGAACCGGGGTGGCCGTCGCAACGGCACAACCTACAGCGACCATGTTTCCTACTACGCCACCATCTCGAAAGAGCACGGCTTGCTCGCCCTCGATTGGATCTACCGCATCGTGCAGCCGCACGCGATGGAACCCGAGGTCGTCGACCGCGGCCGCCAACCGGTTGCCCTCGAGATCGGCGTCCGCCCGCGTGAGCTGTTCGACTGGATCGGCGCCTACCTGATCGACCCACCCTGGCTGCGGGTCAAGGGCTTCTGGGAGCGGGAGTTCAACTACGAAACCCGGCAGTATCGCTGGTACGACCGCTACGCCACGCTCCAATCGATCACCCCCGAAGATCTGCGCGCGTTTTACGACACCTACTACGTGCCGTCGCGAATGACCCTCGTGGTGGTGGGCGACCTCGATCGGGACACCGTTCTCGAGCAGGCCGAGGCGACCTTCGGAACGCTGCCGGCCAGGCCGGAGCCCGAGGTCATGTTCGATGTGGTCGACCCCGATCGCCAACACAGGTCGTTTTCCTGGGGCTTCCAATCGAGCGTTGTGTACGACTCTCGCTTCAAGGTCTACGACCTGACCAGCGAGCAGCACCTGCGGATGATCGTCATCCAGCAGATGCTGCAATACCGTCTGAACCAGCGTCTGCGGTACGGCGAGCGCAAGGCCGTCTATGGCATCAGCGTCTTCATCGGCCTCCGGGGGCCGACGGCCTATCTGCGGATCTCCGCCCGGATTAACGACGACGAGTTCGACTGCGCCGAAACCGTCATCGCTGAGGAGATCGATTTCCTTCGCCAAGCGAGCCTCCCAGCCGAGGAGTTCGAAGAGGTCCGCGCCACGCTGATCACCCGCCTCAGCCGCGAGAACCGCGAGTCCGACAGCCTCGGCCAGTGGGCCGCCACCAGCTTCCACAACCCCGATCTGCACCGCGACTTTCCCGACCTCGTCGGATTCTTCGAGGCCGTCTCGCAGGCCGAGCTCGCCGCGTTCGCCGGCGAGCTATTCGTCCCCGAGCGGCAGGTCCACAGCGTCACGCAGCTCCAGCCGATCTCCCAAGGCGCGTTCATCTTGGTCGCGCTCGCCGTGGCGGCAGGGACGATCGTCTTCGCCAAGCGCCTCATGACCACGCGTATCGAGATGCCGAGGATCCGCTACGTGGCCCGATTCAAGCGTCCGATGCTGTACCGGATCGTCGTCGGCACGATCATCGTGGTGCTGGTGGCCGGCGCCTACCGGTTGGCGGCGCAAGGTGTGTTTCTGTTTCTCGAGGGATTCGTCATGCAGGTCGACAGCTATGTGCTCCAGTATTCCTTCATCTGGCTTGTCGTCGCCCTCGGTATCCTCGGCATCGTCGCCTGCCAGGCGTTGATCCCCAGCAAGCTCCTGGTGTTCGACGATCACATCAGGGTCAAGTTCCGCGCCTACCGCTCGCGGCGCATCGATTTCGCCGATCTGAAGGACATCTCTGTGCAACGCCTCGGCGGGTTCCTGAAGCACGGCGGCCCGCTGCGCTTTGCACCCTTGACGTTGGGGCTGTTTCGGCCGGGCGTACTCATGGAAACGGCTACAGGCAGGGGCTACTTCTTCAGAGTGCGCGAGCCTGAGGAGTTGATCTCGACGGTGAATGAGCTGCGAGCGAATACCGTCGGCCCGGCGCCCGCATCTTCAGGGGGGCGGCGATCACGGGTGACGATCGTCGCGCCGGACGTAGGGTACGGAAGCCCGAGCGAAGCGCCATGACCCCTACAACCCCCATGCGCGTCGCCGTTTTCGGGGTCGGGGCTGTGGGTGGCTACTTTGGCGGAACCCTGGCCCGGGCAGGACACGAGGTGACCTTCATCGCTAGGAGCTACGCCCAGACGGGGGGAGCTCGGTGGATTTACCCTCGGCGTAGTTTCGGATGATGTGCAGCAGGTTTCCCCAGCTCGTATTGCACTGCGGGTACTCCTTCTCGGTCGAGGCCCAACCAGAGTGCGCCAGGTTCAGCACCGTCTTGCCGTCCTCGGTCGGCTCGCAGTTCCAGGTGAGCGTCGTTCCGTTCCACTCGTCGTAGTCTCCCAGGCACGTCCAGACGAGGCGTCGACCCGGAACGTACTCGTCGACCCGCATCCGGAAAACAACCTCGCCGTTCATGAACTTGAAGACCGACACGCTCCCCGCGCGGGGCTCGGAGGTGCTGTCTTCAGTCCACCAGTGGCGAATCCCCTCGGGCGTCGCGATAGCGTCGAAGACGGTCTCCGGCGGAGCGTTGATGTTCAGTCGGTGCAGGATCTCGGCCATGGGATTCCTCCTTGCCTGGCTGGCCCGTGGTTCAACGGGAAAGGCGCGTTTCGAGGTGATCGAGCAGACCCTCCCATCCCTTGCGGTGGGCGTCGACCAGTTCCTCGTCGGGTAACAAAACGTGGGTGATGCGAAGCTCGGTGCGGTCGTCGACAGGCTCGAATTCGACCGTGACGACGCTTTTTTTATAGCGCGTGTACATCGTGATCCAGGTGAAGACGAGACGCCGCGGCCGTTCGACCTCGAGAAACTCTCCGAGGTGGATGAAGTCCCTGCCGTCGACGCGCATCACCAGCCGCAAGCGGCCGCCGACCCTTGCCTCGAGCGTGAGCTCGGGAACCGTGGCCCCGACCGGACACATCCACTGGCGGGCCTGTTCCGGGTCCGTCCAAGCGTCGAAGACGTCCTGCGGGGTTGCGTCCAGAATCCGCGTCACCCTCGCGGTCGGGCTATCGGCGATCGATTCTTTGCTCACTTTCCCGCCCTCCCCCGCGGGGCCTTTTGGTTCTGGGTCTTTCGCTTCTTCCGCTGCAGAAACGACTCCAGGGCGTCAAGACGGCCTTCCCAGAACGTCTTCTGCTCTTCGATCCACGTCGAAGCCTCGATCAGCGGCTCCACGTTGACCGACAGAAAGTGGTCGCGCCCCGAGATCTCGCGCCGGACCAGCCCCGCTCGCTCGAGCACCCGGATGTGCTTCGAGACTGCGTTGAGCGACATGTCGAAGGGTTCCGCGATCTCGGTCACCCGCGCCGCCCCGCCGCGCAGTCGCGAGAGGATCGCCCGGCGGGAGGGATCGGCAAGCGCGGCGTAGGTGCTATTCAACCCGGCCTGATTTAATTCAACCATTTGGTTGAATATACTCGTAAGCCCGACCAGCTGTCAACGTAGCGAGGTGGTGAAACCCAGGCGCGGCGCGATCTGCCCCCGAGATCCGCGCCGTCTGCGCGGAGGAGTCGGGTGTCACGCGCCTCGACCGCCGCCTGCTCGACAAGCTCAAGGGCCGCCTGCACATGCCGCAACATTTGACCACCGATCCCGAGGCATCGGATTCGATCCTGACAAGAGCGTGGCGAACAAGGAGAAGCACGGCATCGACTTCAACGAGGCCCAGGAGCTGTGGCGCGATCCCGAACTGGTCGAGATCCCGGCCCGTACGCAGGACGAGGCGCGGTCGCTCGTGATCGGAAAGATACGCGGAGCTCATTTCTCGGGCGTGATCACCCATCGGGGCGAGCGAATCCGTATCATCTCCGTTCGCCGGTCCCGCAAAGAGGAAATCGAGATCTATGAAAGCTGAAGAGTTCGACAAGAAGTTCGACGACGGCGAGGACATCTCCGAATTCCTCGACCTCGCCAAGGCCCGCCGGCCGGGTCTGGAGCAAAAGCGCGTGAACGTCGATTTCCCGGTGTGGATGATCCAGGCCCTCGACCGGGAGGCCACCCGAATCGGCATTCCCCGACAATCCCTCATCAAGATGCTGATCGCCCGGCACCTCGAAGAGTCGGGGGCCGCATGACTGGCGGCCGCTGGGCGGGAGGCTACCGCGGTCGCCAGGGAATAATCGTCGCCACCCTTCGGCGGTACAACCAACATCTTTGAATTCAGGCGGTCTCCGGCCCCGAACTCCTGGCGGTAGTTTTCCTCGAAGGGTTGTCACCCGATTGGCAAAGCTGTTCGTCTGTATGGGTGACACGGTAGCCGACGCAAAGAAGCGGGATCACCACGAGGGCGGTCATTACCCGAAGGCAGGTGGAGTTGCCGGACGCTGACGAGGTAATAGCCGTGCTGTTTCGCGAGCATGCGCGTTCCCTCGTCCGGATGGCGCGCCTTTTCGCTGATGACCGAGATCGTTTTCTCAATGTTCCCCCGGTTCGCCTGCCCGAGCCGGATGGCACCATCGAGAAACCTGAGGCGCTTCTGAACGAACTCTCGGCCCTGTTGGATCGGCAACAACAGGTGGATCAGGCGGGCGAATTGGTTGCCCGATACATGTTCAATGGTGGCGATCCCGAGCAGCTGTTGGCGTTGTTGGGCAGATTGCTGCTACGCGAAGACCGCGACTTTCACACGATTCAGATGGTTGAGGCGGCCTTCCGGCAGTACGCCCTGCTGGGCGAGACACCGGCAAGCGTGCACGTCTTGGTGGCTGCGGCGCGGTACATGGCTGCACATGCGCAAACGGTGCGAGCGCAGGGGCAGACCTATCAGATCGCCGACCGTCTCTACCGCGGAGACCATCTGTTTGAGGCGCCGTAGCAAGGCGAACCAGCGGTTGCCGACGGGGCGGTAACTGAATAACCGACACCTGCCCCTCCTGGCCCACCCTTCTCGCCTGGCTCGAGAGCGACCGCTCTCAGCCCGTTGTCCCTTCATCCCTCCTTCGCTAGAATCCAGACTCGTTACTCCTAGTTTTCAACCCGGGAAGCCCTCAT
>JADFNY010000218.1 GCA_022563115.1 Acidobacteriota bacterium
CGGGCTCGACGAGCACGACGCGGAAGTCGCGACCGTAGACGCGTCCCAGAAGCTTGCGGTCGAAATCGCGCGCCCCGCCGCGCCCGTATGCGGTGCGGATGCGTTCGGCGAGTCGCCGACCGGCCGGGTCGGCGGCGGCGACATGTAACATCCCCGCACCCCGCGACCAAAGCAAGAACTTGACGGCGCGCTCGAGGAACCTCAGCGAGGCCTCGCGGTCCGGATGGCCGTCGGGGAGCAAGCCGAATTCGTGGCGTGAAACCAGACCGTGCTGGCGCTCCAGGGCCACCGCCAGCACACCCGTCTCGGGGAGACGCGCAACCTCCCCCTCGTGCTCGCACCAGATAGGCGCGAGCGGTTCGAAACCGTGATCGAGGGGGGGTGACGGCGACCGGCCCGCGGACGTCACGGCCTGCTAGCAGGGTGGACGATAAAGTCGCGCGTCATGCGGCAAGTGTACACTCGGCGGATGCGAACCCCGAGACCCGGAAAGCACTGTCCGGCGCTGCTCATCGGCGCTGTTTTGCTCGCCGTGTCGAGTGTCACGACGACTCCGGCACAGACACGGGTCGAGTTTCATATGCTGCCGCCGGTTTCCACCGGTCCGATGGATCCGGCGTGGAGCCCCGACGGCGTGTGGATTGCGTTTTCGATGCGTGGCGACATCTGGAAGGTGCCCGCCGAGGGCGGCGAAGCGATTGCGCTGACCGAGGGACCCGCCTATCACTTCGAGCCGGCGTGGAGCCGGGACGGCACGAGGATCGCGCTCACCTATGAGATCGACGGGGATCTGGAAATCGGCATCGTCAGCGCCGACGGCGGAGTGGTTCAGCGAGTGACGCGCAGTCCCGGCTACGACCTGCAGCCGGTTTGGTCGGGCGACGATCGGTCGATCTTCTTCACATCGCGCCGCAATCGAGACCTCGACATCCTGAGCGCTTCTCCGACGACCCCTGGCAACGTGCAACAAGGCAACCTGCGGATCTCGGAGATAGCCGGTGGGCGCGGCAACCAGTTTCAACCGGCGATCTCCCCCGCCGGCGACTTCATGGCCTACGTCGGCCCCGCCGGTGGCCTCGGCAGCGGCGGCATCTGGGTGAAGAAGATCACGTTGGCGGAGGCGGAGCCGCCGAGCACTGCAGAGCCAACGAGCAATCTGGGCGAGCCGCGTCTCGTTCACGTCGAAGAAACCAGCTACCGCGTCGAGCCCGCATGGTCGGCGGACGGCGCGGCGATCTTCTACTCGTCCGACGCGGCGGGGTCCAACGACATCGCCGTCGTACCGGCGGCCGGCGGTAACCGCGTCCGTCTGACCGAGGTCCTGTCGGATGAATTCGGCGTCGCCGTGAGCCCCGACGGGTTGCGGATCGCATTTGTCTCGAATCACGAGGGCCCGACCCGGCTGTACACCATCCCGGTAGGCGGCGGCGCTCGCAGCTCGTGGCGCGAGGTCGAGATCACCTCGCGGCGCCCGCGAACCGAAACCGGTGTGCTGCGCGGCCGGGTTCTCGACGAGAACGGACAGCCGACACCGGCACGCATCATGCTGGTCGCCTCCGACGGCCGCGCCTACACCGAGGACGGTGGGTTTCACCGCATGATGTGGATCAACAAGCGACACTACGCCCACACCGATGGCAGCTTCGAGATCGAGGTGCCGGCGGGGCCGGTTTCGATCGAGGCGATGCGCGGGTTCGAATACGTCCCGGCGGCGACGAGCGCCGACGTTCCCGCGGCGGGAAGCGCCGAGGTGACGCTGTCGCTCGAGCGCCTCGGCAACCTCGACGCGCTGTTCACGTTGGGGTGGTACTCCAGCGACATGCACACCCACGACCTGCACGAAGGGCGTTTCGGCCTCACCCAGGAGATGTTCTTCCGCCAACTCGAGGCCGACGACGTGCGCGTCGCCAACGCTCTGATCCATATGGATGGAACCAAGATCATGGGCCGATGGGACGATCTGACCGGCGAGCCGTACGAGCTGTCGACGAACGACCGCATCCTCTACTACACCCAGGAGTTCCGCGGCTCCTACGGTCACGTGGCTTTGCTGGGGTTGCAGCGGTTCATCATGCCGTTGCTGGGAGGCGCGCGCGGCACGCCGTACGCGCCCGACGTGCTCAAGCTGGCGCCCATCGACGCCGCCTACGAGCAGGGCGGCATCGCCGGGTTCGTGCATCCGTACAACGGGCCTGTCGATACCCCGCAACGTGCCGCGAGCGCCGACATTCCCGTTCACGTCGCGCTCGGGCGCGGCGACTTCTTCGACGTCGTCTCGATCGCGTCGCTCGAGATGGAGTCGGCCGAGATGTACTACCGGCTGCTGAACTGCGGCTTCCGCCTCGCCGCCACCGGCGGAACCGACAACTTCTCCGACGTCTGGCTCGACCCCTCGGGTGGCACGGCGCGCACCTATGTCCACGTCGACGGGGCGCCGCCGCTTACCTTCGGCGCCTGGCTCGACGCCGTGCGGGACGAACGGACGTTCGGGACCAACGGGCCGCTGCTGTTCCTGGCTGTCGGCCACGCCGTCCTCGGTGCGGAGACCATGGTGGAACCCGGCGGCGAGATCATCCTCGAAACCGCTGATGATACGACGCTCAACGTCCGCCTGGCGGTGGCTTCGATCGCGCCGCTCGAGCGCGTCGAGATCGTCGTCAACGGCGCCGTCGCTCACACTTGGGAAGCGACCGACTTCGCCGCTGACCGCGCAACCGGGGCCTGGCAACTGACAACCTCCATCGAGCTACCGGGCAGCGGATGGATCGCCGCCCGCGCCGTCGGTCCACCGAGCGAGTACGTCGGCGACGCGTTTCCGTTCGCCCAAACGAGCCCGGTGTACGTCGTTCGCGAGGGAGTCACCCACACGTCCGTCGAAGACGCCCGCTTCCTGCTCGAGACGATCAACGTACTGTGGGACCGGGTCGATCAGCGCGACGCGTTCAACACGGACGCCGAGAGGCGCGACTACTTCGACGCCATCGAGGCGGCACGCGCCGTCTTTCAGCGCATTATCGACGGCGGTTGACGGAGCCTCGCAGAGCAAGGGTACGGAGAGCCGCGCTCTGCAGGGAGTCGGCAAATGTCTTCCCCGGTCGCCGATGTCATGACCACCACCCCGGGGTACGTGGAGGCAATGGGCATCGACGTGATCGCCGCACGGCCGTTCACCGATAGCGACGGGGGTGATCCTCCGGTGGTCATGGTCAACCGGATGTTCGCCGAACGCTTGCTTCCGGCACGGCGCGCTGCCGCCGTCGATCCGATGGTGGCGCTCAAGCAAGACTGATCCCGGTCGGCTAGCTGTGCAGAGGGCGGGCCTAGCAGGGTGCTGAAGAACTCGCGGGAGTTCTTCGAGCACCCTGCTAGCTGTGTTTTTCCAGGAGGTTGTTCATCAGGAGCTCCTCTGAGACAAAGGGGTTATCGAATACTCCAACGCCTCAGAGGGAGCATCCTGATGAACCTCCATGGTAACTCCAAGACGAGCCCCTACATACGAGAGCAGATGGTGCGCCGTGTCCTGGAGCGGGCGGAGCCCGCGAAGGAGACGGCGGAGATCTTCGGTGTCTCCGTACGCACCGTATACAAGTGGGTTCGCCGGTACCGCGAGTTCGGCGTCGAGGGGCTACAAGACCGCACCAGCAGGCCGCTGCGGTGTCCCCGTCAAACCCCCACCGCGAAGGTAAAGCGTATCGAGAAGCTGCGGCGGCATGGACTGACCGCGTGGGAGATCTCCCAGCGCGTGTCGATACCGCCGTCGACCGTTGCTCGCTGGCTGCGGCGTCGAGGGATGAGCCGACTCAGATACCTGGAGGAGAAACCCGTTGTGCGCCGCTACGAGCGTGACCGCCCGGGAGAACTTCTGCACATGGACACCAAGAAGCTGGCCAAGATCGTCAAGCCGGGGCACCGCATCCACGGCGACCGGTCTCGCACCGTCGATGGGGCCGGCTGGGAGCACGCTCATGTCGCGATCGATGATCACAGCCGCGTTGCGTTCGTCGAGGTGCTCTACAACGAGGGGCAGTACACTTGCACCCAGTTCCTGCTCAACGCGGTGGAGTTTTTCCGACAACGCGGCGTTACGATCGAGCGCCTCATGACCGACAACGGCTCCGGCTACCGCTCCAAGCGCTTCAACCGTACCTGCCGCCAGCTCGGCATCCGCCACATCTACACCAAGCCCTACACACCCAAAACCAACGGCAAAGCGGAGCGCTTCATCCGCACACTCAAGGAACGTTGGGCGTACGCTCGCTGCTATCGCACTTCAGCACGCCGCACTCGAGCTCTACGACCCTGGCTCAACCACTACAATCACCATCGACCCCACGCGGGCATCGGCATGAACCCGCCGATCTCCAGAATCAGGACGAGCTGTGAACAACCTCGTTAGAAACAACAGCTAGCGCACCGGATTGACCCGCGCGCCGCTTAGCCAGCGGGCGGCGTTGAGGCAAAAGCGCGGGTTATCGGCCCCGGCTTCGGTGTTCATCCCCCAGGGACCGTCGTCGTTGCGCTGGGCGGTGCACATCGAGGCTTCGCCGATCACGACCAACCGGCCGTTGCCGACGTCCCGCGCCGCGGCCGCCAGCCAACCCTCGACCTCGAAGACCGGGTATTGCTCGCGCGGCAGGTGCGGAAACGTCTCGGTGAGCTCGGGCCAGGCGCGCGACTGCGGGCCGTAGCTCATCAGCGGCTCGAACTCGCGGCTGGCGCGGAACGCAGCGCCCGTCCAGGTGGCCACGGCGTCGACCTCGTCAACGGTCGTCCTGCCGCGGATGATCGTGTGCTCGCCCAGTGTGCCGTCGGCGAGACGGAACACATCGGGCAGCGGCTCGCGGGTCGTGTTGCGCGCCTCACCGTCCAAGAATGCGACCCCGAAGATCGCGCCCAAATCGGCGAGCGCACCCGGGATCGGACTGTGATCGGCGACCAACAGCAAGCCGCCGCCGGCGTTGACCCAACCGAAGACGGTGGCGATCTCGTCGCCGGCAAACGCCGACGGGTGCGGGAACGACCAGTCGTCGCGGTTGGACTCGTGCACCGGTGTGGCGATCACCAGGACGTCGCACCCTTCAAGGGTCTCCGAGGTGAACGACTCGCTCACCTGCCGCACGATGAACCCATCGCCCCGCAGCAGCTCGGCGTAGGGCCAGAACAAGTCGGTTGCCGTGTGGAAGTTGTGGTGCGCGGCGTCGAAGCAGGCCGTCGGGCCCCGTCCGGGAGAAAAAGCCGGGCCCGGATTGTCGTAGCGAAAGTCGCGATCGGCTTGTGCACGGGCGATGGCGGGCAGCACGAGAGCCATGAAGAACGTGACGGCGAGCGCTGCGGCGCGCTTCATCAGTCGGTCCCCGTCGATCCGAAGCCGCCTTCCCCGCGCCTCGTTTCGCCTACGTCCTCGACCTCGGTGATGACGACGTGGGCAACCGGTGCGATCACCAGTTGCGCGATCCGGTCGCCGCGGTCGATGGTCAATCGCTCGCCGCCGCGGTTCATCAGGATGACCTTGACCTCTCCCCGGTAGTCGGCGGCGATCGTTCCGGGGGAGTTCAGCACCGCCAGCCCATGGGTGGCCGCCAACCCCGGGCGCGTGCGCACCTGCCCCTCGTAGCCGATCGGGACCTCCATCTTGAGGCCGGTCGGAATCACTGCTCCTTCGCCGCTGGCGATGGTGATCGACTCCTTGACCGCTGCGCGCAGGTCCATCCCCGAAGATCCGGTGGTCTGATAAGCGGGAAGATCGAGTCCCTCGGCGTGCGGCAAGCGTTGAATGCGCAGGTCGATAACACTCATGCAGTGCGTTCCTGCCGTGCTGCCATCAGGGTGCCACACCGCGGCGCACCTGCACGGTGAGATGCGCGTCCTCGTCGAGGCGGGACTCGATCCGACGGATGCCGTCGTCTTGAGGGGACGGTTGCTCGAGCTTCGCTGAGAGGGGTTCCGGACCCGCGGCTATCCTCGCTACGGCCGATCAAAAGCGGTACTGGGCGCCGACAATGAAGCCGTCCCAGGCGAAGTCGATGGCCACGCCCGTGCCGGGATCGTCCAACGAGAGCTGGTAGCGTTCGTACCCCGCCGAGAAGCCGATGTTGGGCGTGGGATAGACGAGGAACTGTATCGTGAGCTGCAACTGCGAGCCGCTGAAGTTACCCACGCTGACGCTGGGAAAGCCGGTGAACTCGGCGTAGATGCTGATGATGTCTTCGGACTTGAGCAGCACGTTGCCACCGAGCACCGGGTACGGCGATTTGAAATCTTCCGATACTTCGACGATGTTCGACGTGACGGCGACCGTGTTGCTGAAATAGCCCACCCCGCCGATGGCGCCGGCCTCAATCGACGGCATCGAGACGAACAGAAAGTTGTACACCCCGTGGATGGCGCGTATCGAGATCCTGCTGTCGGTGATGACGTCGAACGGCGGGACGTCGTCACCCAAGGGGATCGTGAGCTCGTTCACCCCGCCGTGCTGGAGG
>JADFNY010000219.1 GCA_022563115.1 Acidobacteriota bacterium
ACCCGGCCGCTGAGATGCCCATCGGCGAGGCCGCGTCGGCGGTGCTCGGGCGCTCCTTTGACGACGTCTTTTCGGGACGCGTCGAGCTGCACGAGCTGACCGGGGCAAGCCATGAGCTGCAGCTCGAGGTAGTGCTCAGTGGCGGCAACGAGGTGCGCAACTTCGAGTTGCGAAGCTGGCCGCTCCAAGATCACTACCAGAACGACTGCGGGCGCCTCATCGTTTTTCGCGACATCAGCAACCGGAAAAAGGCCGAGGAAGCGCTGCGCGGCAGCGAAGAGCGCCTCGAGATGGTGATCCGGCAGATGCCCGCGGTGTTGTGGACCACCGACGTTGATCTGCGTTTCACCGAAATGCTCGGAGCCCGGTTGCAACAGCTGCGCGTCCCGCTGGATGCCGCCAGCGGTATGGATCTGTTCGAGTTCTTCGGTACGATCGACAAGACCCACCCGGCGATCGCCGCCCACATGAACGCGCTTGACGGCATCCCGTCGACGTACTCGGTGGAGTGGTTCGGACGCGATTTCGACTGTCATGTCGAGCCCCTCATCGATCGCAACGGCGTGTCGTGCGGCGTCATCGGCGTCGGCCTCGACGTCACCGAGCGCCAGGATTTGCAGGAGCAGTTGCGCCAGTCGCAGAAGATGGAGGCGATCGGTCGCATGGCCGGCGGTGTAGCCCACGATTTCAACAACCTCTTGACCGCGGTTGCGGGGTACACCCAGCTCGCCCAGGAAGACCTCGAGTCGTTGGAAAGCAATCCTTCCGCGATCGCCCACCTGCGGCGTGACCTGGAGGCCATCGGCCAGGCTTCAGAGCGCGCCACGTCGATCACCGCCCAGCTACTGGCGTTCAGCCGCCGCCAGGTTCTGCAGCCGCGCGTCCTACAACTCAACACCGTGCTCGAAGAGATGGACAAAATGATCCGGCGGCTCATCGGCGAGCATATTGAGCTGCTCACGTTCTTCGACGATGAAAGTTCTCCGATCAAGGCCGACCCCGTGCAAATCCAGCAGGTGGTCATCAACCTGGTGCTGAACTCGCGCGACGCGATGCCCAACGGCGGAAAGATCACGCTCGAGACTCGGAACGTCGATCTGCGCCAGGGCCGCGCCGGCCGCTACGAGACGATCCAGCCGGGGAAATATGTCCTACTCAGGGTGAGCGATGACGGCTTCGGCATGGATACGCGGACCCAGGCGCACGTTTTCGAGCCGTTCTTCACCACCAAGGAAGAGGGCCAGGGGACCGGCCTCGGGCTCTCGACCGTGTATGGGATCATCAAGCAGACCGGTGGCAACATCGAGATCGAGAGCGTCCTCGGAGAAGGCACCACCTTCCAGATCTATTTCCCGGTTGCGTCCGATGAAGAGGTTCCCGAGGGCGAGGAAGTGACCGCGGCAGGGTCACGTTGTCTGCGCGGCACGGAAACGTTGTTGCTCGTCGAGGACGAAGAGATGGTGCGGGTCCTCGGCACCCGTGTCCTGAGCAGCCACGGCTACTTTGTGCTCGAGGCCGAGGACGGCGACGAGGCGCTCGAGGTATGCCAGCGCCATGAGGGCCCGATCGACTTGTTGGTTACCGACGTCGTCATGCCCGGGATGAACGGACGCGAGCTCGCCCAGCGTCTCGCCACCGTCATCCCGGACGTCGCGGTCTTGTTCATCTCCGGCTACACTGGCGGCGCGTTGGTCGAGCACGGCGTCCTGCAGGACGGCACCAACTTCTTGCAAAAGCCCTTCTCTCCCCACCGGCTGGTGCAGAAGGTACGAGAGGTTCTCGACGCCCACGGCTAGCAGGCCATGATAAGACCGTGATGGGCCTGGTTGCGACGTTGCGACGGCAGTGGCGGCCCCTCTTGATTGCGGCTACCTTCTCAGGATGAACGTCGTGGCGCGGTGATTCGTACGCCCGGGTCGCGGGAGGTGCGGCGGTGAAATGGTCGTCGGTGCTGTCCCGCGAACGATCCCCGCGGTTTGCTGTTGAGGAAGCACTCGAGGGCATCGCCGCCAACCTCGAGGGTGAGGCTCCCGATCTCGTCCTGGTGTTCGCCTACCCGAGCCAAACCGACCAGTATCCGCTGGTGGCCGAAGCGGTGGCGGAGCGCTACCCGCACGCCGCCCTGGTCGGCTGCTCGGCTGCCGGCGTCGTCGGTGGCGGCCGCGAGGTCGAGCACGAGCCTGCGCTTGCCCTCACCGCTGCCGTGTTGCCGGGTGTACACGTCGAGGTGTTCCACTTGCTGCCCAACGAAATGGAACTACTCGGCGACGATCCACTGCTATGGCGACGACGGTTCGGCGACGTGCCCGCCGACGAACCCCAATTCGTGTTGTTTCCCGACCCGTTTACCTGCGATGCCGACGTGTTGATTCGGGCGCTCGACGACGCCTATCCGGCGAGTCCGAAGGTAGGGGGCTTGGCCAGCGGCGGCGGCGCCCCCGGGGAGAACCAGCTATTTGCCGGCGGTGAGGTCCACTCCGCCGGCATGGTTGGCTTGGTGTTGCGCGGCAACATCGTGATGGACACGATCGTCGCGCAGGGGTGCCGGCCGATCGGTGAGCCGCTGTTCGTGACCTGGGCCGAGGACAACATCCTCTGCCAGCTCGAGGGTCGACGGGCCACCGAGGTGCTCTCGGAACTCTACGACTCGCTGCCGGCCGACGACCAGGAGCTCTTCCGCAGCTCCCTGCACCTCGGTGTCGTCATGCAGGAGGGTGAGCAGGAGTACCGTCACGGCGACTTCCTGATCCGCAACGTCATCGGGATGGACCCTGAGTCCGGCGTCCTGGCGGTCGGGGAGCGCCTCAGCAACGGGCAGGTGGTGCAGTTCCATGTTCGTGACGCCAAGACATCGGCGGCGGATCTGAAAGCAATGCTCCGCCGCTGCAAACAAGATCTCGGCGGTGCCAGCCCGGCGGGGGCGTTGCTGTTTTCGTGTCTCGATCGCGGTGAGCGCCTCTACGGTGTCGTCGATCACGATAGCAACCTGATCGTCTCGAGCCTCGGCCACATGCCGATCGGCGGCTTCTTCTGCAACGGCGAAATCGGGCCCGTCGGCGGCCAGAGCTTCCTGCACGGATACACGAGCTCGATTGCCGTGTTCCGCCCCCGCGCTGACGGTTAGTTAACAGGGTGCTGAAGAACTCTCGGGAGTTTCCAGCACCCTGCTGGGGTGGCACAAGAAAATTCGCTATCCCCACGCCGCCAAACAACCAGAGGCCCGGAACCGGTATGAGCACGGTGCCCGGGTCCGTGGAGACGAGAAGATGAGCCAAGACATCACGAAGTGGACTTCGATGGCGGTTGGGTTTGCTGTCTTTGTTGTTGCCGTCGCGTTGCCGACGGCGAGCGCCAGCTCCCGGCAGGCTCCCGACACCGAGGAGATCAACGCCAAGATCCGCGAGGAGGGTTGGGAGGACTCGCAGGTGATGCGCACCCTGCACTTTCTCACCGACCGCTACGGACCGCGTCTGAGCGGCTCTCCCAACCATGAAAACGCCGCCAAGTGGGCTATCGAGCAGATGGCCGACTGGGGGTTTTCGAACGCCCACCTCGAGGGGTTCGACTTCGGTCGCCCCGGTTGGCTCAACGAGCGCTTCGTGGTGCACATGATCTCGCCGATCAAGGACCCGCTGGTGGGTGAGGTGTTGGCGTGGACGCCGAGCACCGACGGCGTCGTGACCGCCGGCGTGTTCCACGTAGTGGCGCCGGAAGGGCCGACGGAAGCGGAGCTCGAAGCGTTTTTCTCGGATGTCCGAGCCGACGTCGCTGGCAAGATCGTCTTGGTGGGAGAGCCGGCCGAGCCGGGGGTCAACTTCAACGAGCCGAGCAAGCGTCGCGACGATGAGCAACTGCGCCGGCAGTACGACCCGAACCGCGAACCGGGTGCCGGGCGCGGCGGCCGGCGCGGTGGCCGCCGGGGCGGGCGTGGACCGGCGAACCCTGACGTACTCAGCGCCGGGGAGGTCGCGGCGCGCGTCAGTCAGTTCCTGATCGACAACGGCGCCATCGTGCGCATCAACGACGGCGCCCGGGCGCACGGCCAGATCCGGGCTTTCTCGAACCGGACCTACGATACGGCGCTGGCGCTGCCGACCGCGATCCTGCGCAACGAGGACTTCGGCCGCATCGCACGCCTGATGGAGTACGGCGACAGCGTTGTTCTCGAGGTCGAGATCGTCAATCGCGACTATCCCCAGGGTCGTACGGTTTACAATGCCATCGCCGAGATCCCCGGCACCGACAAGGCCGACGAGGTCATCATGCTCGGCGGGCACCTCGATTCCTGGCATGCTGCGACCGGTGCGACCGACAACGCCACAGGCTGCACGGTGATGATGGAAGCCGCTCGCATCCTGATGGCCATCGGCGTCCAGCCGCGACGCACGATTCGCGTAGCCCTTTGGGGTGGTGAAGAGCAGGGGCTGCTGGGCTCGCAAGCCTACGTCGCGGAACACTTCGGCAGCGTCGAGAACCCCAAGCCCGGGTTCGAGAAGTTCGGCGGCTATTTCAACATCGACTCGGGGACCGGCCGGGCCCGTGGCGCCAGCGTCTTCGGGCCGTCCGAGGCGGCCGCGGTCCTACGCCAGGCGTTCGCGCCGTTCGAGGACCTCGGTGTCATGGGGTCCACCAACACCAGCAGCCGGCGTCGCGGCGGCTCCGACCATACGTCGTTCAACGAAGCCGGTCTGCCGGGTATCGGCATGAGGCAGGATCCGATCGAATACAACAGCCATACCTGGCACACCAACCTCGACACCTACGAGCGCGTCGTCGAGGAGGATCTCAAGAGTTCGGCGATCGTTATCGCAGCGGCGGTCTACCAACTCGCGATGCGGGACGACTTACTGCCTCGTTTTGCCGAGGGCGAGATGCCGGCGAGGCCAGGAGGGCGGTAGGGCGTTGGCCTGCGAAATCAGGATTCGACGACCGAGATCAAGTCGGCGATCTGCCAGCCCTTGTCGAGGTAACGCTCGATACCCATCGATTTGAACGCCCGGCGATCGTCCTCGGCGCTGGTGCCGACGATCTTGACGTCCGGTCGGATCGAAACCAGCTGTTCGGCGAAGCCGCCGAGGTCGTCGACCGACATCTCGTAGTCGAGGATCACGACGCCGAGCTTCTCATCGGCGCGAAAGAGCTTGAGGGCGAGCTCCTCGTTTTCGGCCTTGTAGCAGACGCATCCGACCTGCTCGAGGAGCTGGGCGCACAGCGATCGCACCTCGCGAACGTCGTCGATGACCAACACGCGGTCGTCGAAGGGCCATCGCACGGGGCGCGGCCGGTCGATCTCCAGCAGCGTTTCGATCAGCGGGTC
Organism: Acidobacteriota bacterium; assembly: GCA_022563115.1. Taxonomy (GTDB): domain Bacteria; phylum Acidobacteriota; class UBA890; order UBA890; family UBA890; genus UBA890. Next base: position 5,318 of record JADFNY010000219.1, read on the forward strand.
GCCTTGCAGCGATTCCGATGTGCTCGGCAGGACGACGAGGATGCCGCCGTCGGGCCAGGTCTTGGAGCGCATGAGCCACTCGATTGGCTCGTCGGCGGTCGGATGTCCGCGAATCCACCGTTCGTTCGCCTCGACCAGGTGGGTGATCGCATCGGCGCCGAACAACTCGTCGAGCCGCTGGGCCTCGGGGCCGACGCTGATGCGCCCCAACATCTCCCGCGACTTGCAGTTCATGTTGACGATGTGCCCGACGCTGTCGACCTCGATGACGCCGAACAGGGCGATTTGCCCGGAGTGCTTGGTCGCCCCCGCGCCGTTGACCGCCTCGATCATCTCCTCGAGCTCGAACGGCTTCTCAATGAAGCGATAGACGCCGGAATGACGCGCGTCTCGCTGCAGGTCGGTGGAAGGGAATCCCGTAATGACGATTGCCTGAAGGCTCGGGTCGACGGCACGCAACACGTTCAAGACACGGAGCCCATGGATGTGATCGTGGAGCATCCAATCGGTCACCAGGACGTGGGGGCGGAAGCGCACGCCGTGGTCGATCGCTACCCGCCCGGTGTCCACGGTGCTCACTTCGTGCCCGTGCTCGGCCAGGCTCGCCCTCAAGTAGTCGCGGTAACGCTCTTCGTCGTCTGCGATCAGTATGCGCACGTCGCCTATTTCGTGTGCCGGGGGGAAAGCGGGAGGTCCAGCGTCACGGTCGTTCCCTGCTCCGGGAAGCTTGTCACATCGAGCGATCCGCCGTGATCTCCGACGATCGCGTGCGCCAGGCTGAGCCCGAGGCCGGCGGCGCCGGTCCCCCGTTTGGTCGTAAAGAAGGGATCGAAGAGATGGTCGATCACGTCGTCGGGGATGCCGATTCCGTTGTCCTTCACGGTGATCCGCAGGTTGTCGCTCGGCTCATCGATGGCGGCGGTGATGTGGACCTCGGTGCCCTGTGACTCGAGCGCGTTGTTGATCAGGTTGACGAGCGCCTGCTCGATCTCCGGCCGGCTCATCGAAACGCGGGGCAGTGCGTCGTTGCGCTGGAAGCGCGTTTCGGTGCCCTTGTCGTCGACCTTTCGCATGGCGATGCGGATCGCCGATTCCACCACATCGTTGACGTCACATTTCGAGCGCTCGCCGCGTTCT
>JADFNY010000220.1 GCA_022563115.1 Acidobacteriota bacterium
GGTAGTTGCATCGGTCTCCTCTGCTCGGTGCGGCTAGGCCTGCAAAATGTGGGTGACGGCTACCGAACCGGAGCCGCCGACGCTTTGGATCATCACCGTGCGGGCGTCGGGGATCTGGGCCTCGCCCGCGGTGCCGCGCAACTGGTGGATGGCTTCGACCGCCTGGTAGACGCCGCTGGCGCCGATCGGATGGCCGCGCCCCTTGAGGCCGCCCATCGTCGCGATCGGTACATCGCCCTCGCGCCGAATGGCGCCGTCGGCCGCCAGCCGGACGCCGTCGCCGGGCTCGGCGAACCCGCAAGCCTCCAGGCTCAGCGCCGAGACGATCGTGAAGGCGTCGTGGAGCTCGAAGGCGTCGATATCGGCCGGGCCGACGCCGGCTTGCCGGTAGGCGGCGTCGGCGGAGTCGACCACCGCTTGCCAGCGCATCGGATCGCGTCGCTCCGATAGTCCGAGAGTGTCGGTGGCGCAGGCCGAGCCGGCGATGCGGATCGGCGGATGGCGGTAAGGGTGATCGTCGTCGACGGCACACAGGACCAGCGCCGCGGCGCCGTCGCAGATGGCCGCCGAATCGAGAATCACGATCGGGTCAGCCACCACCGGTGAGGCCATGTAGTCATCGATGCTGATCTCGTCCCGAAACATCGCATGGCGATTACCGGCAGCGTTGCGGTGGGCGTTCACCGAAAAGGGCGCGAACTCTTCGCGCGAGACGCCGTGATCGTGCATGTAACGGCGCATCAGTAGCGCGTTGAGGGCGACGAAGGAGACGCCGTGACTGGCTTCGTAGTCGGCATCGGCGGCCGTTGCCAACGCCGCCGAGACAGAGTCGTTGAGGTGGTCGGTCATCTTCTCGACCCCCACCGCGAGGACGCAGTCGTGTGCCCCCGAGGCGACCGTGAGGTAGGCGGCGCGGATGGCGGCGCCACCGGCGGCGCACGCCGCTTCGATCTTGATGGCTTCGATCGGCAGCAACCCCGCCGCGTCGGCAACCGCGGTGGCGACGTTCTCCTGCCCGGTGAGCTGCCCGGCGAGCATGTTGCCGACGTAGAGGGCTCCCGGCGTCGGGTCGCCGGCGTCATGCAGCGCCTCGGTGACCGCCTCGGTGGCGATGTCGCGCAGCGAACGGTCCCAGTGCTCGGCGACGGGACACTGACCGATACCTACGATGCCTACGTTTCGCATGGGATTCCTGTCCTTGGCCGGCAGGTCGTCTGCTAGCTAGATCAGCCGGATCTTGCGCGATAAACGCAGATACTGGCCGTAGTCGTCGAGCACGTAGGCCCGGTCGAGGTAGTCGCTGACCATCGGAGCTGTGTCCCGGGCGGCGGCCAGCCGTCCGTTGACAACCAGCGAGAATGCGTCGCTGCCGGCGCCCGAGCCGTAGGAGCAGAGGAAGATCCGGTCTCCCTTCTTGGCGACGTCGAGCACCGCAGCGAGCCCCAGGAGCGAGGAACCCGCGTAGGTGTTGCCGATCGAGTCGACGACCAGCCCGGGCGCGATCTGCTCGTCGGTGAAACCGAGGGCATGCGCGACGCGGCGCGGAAACTTGGGATTGGGCTGGTGGAACACGGCCCAGTCAAAGTCGGAAGGCTGGGCGTCGATCGCGTCCATGAGCGCCCGGGTGGCCCCCTCGGTGTGCGCCAGGTAGGCGGGGAGGCCGGTGAAACGATGCCCGTGCTCCGGGTAGTGCATGTGCTGGCGGCGGAAAAAGTCGGGTGTGTCGGTGACGTGGGAGTGAGACGCTTCGACGAGGGCGAGAGAGTTCTCGGCGGGTCCGAAGATGTACGCGGCGCCGCCGGCGGCGGCGGTGTATTCGAGCGCGTCGCCGGGTTTACTCTGCGCCGCGTCCATGCCGATCGCCAGCGCGTACTCGGCCATGCCGGAGCCGACGAACGCGATCGCCGTCTGCATGGCTTCGGAGCCGGCCTTGCAAGCGAACTCCATGTCGGCGGCGCTCACCGCCGGCGTTGCGCCGATGGCCTCGGCGACGATCGTCGCGCAAGGTTTCACCGCGTAGGGCTTGGACTCGGTGCCCACCCAGACGGCGCGAATCTTCTGGGGGGAGATTTGGGCTCGGTCAAGGGCGTTGCGGGCCGCCTCGATCGACATCGTGACCGTGTCCTCATCGAGGGAGGGCGCTGATTTCTGACGCACCGGGAGGGAGCCGTTTCCGGCCACCCCCCAGGTAGCGGCGATGACCTCCGCGGGCATGCGCGGCCGGGGAACGTAGGCGCCGTAGCCGACGATGCCGACCTCTTTCAGCGTTTTCATCGGCCGTCACGATCGTTTGAGCCGTTGCGTTCGTGCGGCCGTTGATCGGGGCGCAAGATGCCGCCGAGGAACAGATCGATGTAGGCCTCCGCGAGCTCGGTATCGTGAATACGCCCGCCGGCGCCGTACCACTGATACGTCCAGTTGATCATGCCGAGCAGCGCAAAGGTGGCGACCCGCGGGTCGATGTCGCGCATCAGACCTTCGCGACGCAGCTCGCGAAAGGTCTCGTTGAGGAATCGAACATAGCGTCGCTTGCGGCGGTTGATCTTGGCTCGATATTCGCCGCGCAAGGAGAGCGACTCGTTGAGCACGACGGTCACCTCTTTGGGGCGGTCGCGGATCACCAGCAGAACATGTCCGCGGATCACGGCGCGCAGCCGCTCGAGGGGATCACGGATCTGCTCGACGCGGTCCAGCACCCGCTCCTCGAACAGATCCATGCCGTACGACATGATCCCGAAGAGAAGCTCGTCCTTGCTGGCGATATGGTGGTACACGCCCGCCTTGGTCAAATCGACGGCGGCGGCGACGTCGCTCATCGACGATTGGCCGAAGCCCTGCTCGCAGAAGACCTGCGCGGCGGCCTCGTAGATCTGCCCGGTGCGGGTCTCGTGGTCGAGGCGCGGCGACGGCTCGCGGGCCTTGAGTTCGGCGTCGGGAACGGCGTGCATAGCGGCTTCTCGTGGCGTTGAGGGATCGTTCATGTAACTACCGACCGCTCGGTAGGTTAACCTGGCGAGCCTAGAATTCAACCCCTGTAGGAAAATTTTACCTACCGATCGGCTAGTAACGCGTGCTCGAGCTTGCCTTGGTCGACGCGGAACTTGAAGACCTTGCGGTCGCCGATCATGCCGACCGGGACCTCGTCGCCGAACCGCCGCACCCAGTCGGGATGGTCGTCGACGTCGCGCTCCTCGACGTCGAAGTCGAGGCGGCGCTGGAGCCGCTTCACCGCCTCCTTCGCGACCTCACAAAGGTGGCAGTTGCGGCGTCCATAGAGGATCAGCTTGGGCATCACCCCATGCTAGCCTGATCGCCATGCGTGTGACCTTTCTCGGAACCGGAACGTCGGTCGGCGTTCCGGTCCTGACTTGCGATTGCCCGGTCTGTGGTTCGTCCGACGAACGCAATCGGCGCCTGCGGGCCGGATTGTTGCTCGATTGGACGAACGGCGATGGGGAATCATCGCGCGTCCTCGTCGACACAACGACCGACCTTCGGCAGCAAGCCCTGAGGGTCGGGCTCGACCGGGTCGACGGCGTGCTGTACACCCATCACCACGCCGACCACGTGCTGGGCTTGGACGAGCTGCGTATCTTCAACTTCGTGCACCGCGTTTCCATCCCGCTCTATGGACGCTCCGAGACGATGGACGCAATCCGCCATACGTTCGCCTACGCCTTCGATGCCAACGCCCGCGGCGTTCCGCGGATCGACATACACGTTACCGACGGTCCCTTCGACGTCCGTGGGGTCCGCGTTATCCCGGTTCCGGTGCAACACCATCGCCTCACCATCTCTGCCTACCGCATCGGCAACTTCGCCTATATCACCGACTGCAACGCGATCCCGGAGTCGTCGGCGGCGATGCTTCGGGGCGTCGAGATCCTGGTCATCGATGCGCTGCGGCGGACCCCGCACCCGGCCCACTTCAGCCTCGCGCAGGCGCTGTCCGAGATCGAACGACTGGAGGCGGGCACCGCGTACCTCACCCACCTTTCGCACGAGTTCGAGCATGGGGAGCTCGAGAAAGAGCTGCCCGAGGGCGTTCACGTTGCCTACGACGGCCTGGTGCTGGAAGCCGACGAGGCGACGGTGTGAAGGTCCTGCGCGGGTTCGTCGATATCGAGCTGGGGGGCGCCGGCACGGTGGTTTCGATCGGTAACTTCGACGGCGTCCACGTTGGCCACCAGGCGGTCATCCGCAGCGCCGTGCGGGCGGCGCGGGGGCGCGACCTGGTGTCGGTCGTCTGCACCTTCGATCCCCACACTCGCGTCTTCTTGCGGCCCGACGCCCCGCCGCGGCTGCTGGAGACATTGCAGCAGCGCCTGGGCGCGATCGAGACGCTGGGTGTCGATGTGGCGGTCGTCATTCCGTTCGGCAAAGCGGTCTCCAGGGTGTCGCGGGGGGAATTCGTCACCGGGTTTCTGGGTGGCGCGCTGGGTGCCGTCGAGCTGCACGTCAGCCAGGCCTTCACGTTCGGCGCCGGCGGCAAGGGAAATGTCGAGTACTTGCAAACGGTGGCTGCCGAGCACGGCTTCGACGTTCGGGTGGTGGCGCCGGTCGTTTCCGGAGGCAGTCCGGTGTCGTCGACGCGGGTCCGCGACGCCCTCGCGGACGGCAGGGTGGCAGACGCAGCGGAGCTTCTCGGCAGGCCGTTTTCGCTCGTCGGCGGGGTAGTCGCCGGCGCCGGTCGTGGGCGGGACCTCGGCGCGCCCACCGCCAACCTGGCGGTGGAGAACACGTTCCTACCCGGCCGAGGCGTCTATGTCACGGAGGCGCGTGTCGCCGGAGTAGGGCACCCGGCGGTCACCAACGTCGGGGTGCGGCCGACGTTCGAGGACGATGGCGAGCTCACCGTCGAAACCCATCTCCTCGACCGTGAGATGTCGCTGTACGGCGAACCCATGGAGCTCGCGTTCTTGAAGAAGTTGCGCGACGAAATGCGGTTCAAAAGCGCCGATGCTCTGGCGGCCCAGATCGCCGTGGACGTGCGCCAGGCGGTTGATTACGTCGCCACCGAGTACGAAAACGTGCGCTATACTGCCGACGTTTGATCATGGGTTCCGGCGGGTGAACAACCCCGCCGCCAGCGGTAGCAGGGGATCATGCACGAGGAGCTGATCGGCCAAGAGGCCTCCTTGAGTCTGCCGTGCGACGTCGACGCCACGTCTTTGCTGCTCGGTTTCATCGAGGAGCTGATGGAGGCTGGTTGCAGCGAGGCCGAAGATCCCGAGGGCCTAGAGAACCGTCTGAAAGAAGCGGTGGGGACGATCTTCCGCCACGACGGCGTCGGCGAGGCTTGCCACGTCGTGGCGACGTTCGAGATCCACGACAACCGTATCGACGTTCGGTTGACCTGCGATACCCACGACGCGGCTAACGTCCGGCAAATGGTCGTTGCCCGCGAGGCTTGATCGGTCGCATCCCGGTGACCACGACGCTTCGCCTCTACAACTCCTGGACCCGTAGTCTCGAGCCGTTCGAGCCCCTCGAGGCTCAGCAGGCGCGCGTCTACGCCTGCGGGCCGACCGTCTACGACTACGCCCACATCGGCAACTTCCGCTTCAACGTGTGGGTCGACGTGCTGCGCCGGGCGCTCGAATGGGCCGGTTACGAGGTCACGCTGGTGATGAACATCACCGACGTCGACGACAAGACGATCGCCGGTGCGCTGAAGTCGGGAGAGAGCCTCGAGGAATACACCGCTCGCTACACCGAGGCTTTCTTCGACGATCTGAGCGCCCTGCGCATCGAGCCCGCGTCCTGCTATCCGCGGGCGACCGAGCACATCGATGAGATGGTCGATCTCGTCGAGCGGCTGATCGAGCGGGACCTGGCCTATGAGCAGGACGGGTCGATCTACTTCCGCGTCGACGCCTTTGCTGACTACGGCAAGCTGTCGCGTCTCGATCCCACCCAACTGCGTTCCACCGGGCGGGTCGAGGGCGACGCCTACGACAGGGAGAGCGTTCGCGACTTCGCCCTGTGGAAAGGCGCCAAGGAAGGCGAACCGGCCTGGGAAACGCCGATCGGGTCGGGCCGCCCGGGGTGGCACCTGGAGTGCTCGGCGATGAGCATGAAGTACCTGGGCACGACATTCGACATCCACGTTGGCGGCGTCGATCTCATGTTTCCGCACCACGAGAACGAGATCGCCCAGAGCGTCGGCGCCACCGGCAAGCCGCTCGCTCGCTTCTGGCTGCACTGCGCCCATCTGGTCGTCGATGGGACCAAGATGAGCAAGTCGCTCGGCAACCAGTACACCCTGCGGCAGCTCCTTGATAAAGGTCACGACCCGGTGGCGATCCGCTACCTGCTCGCCTCGGTGCACTACCGCAAGCAGCTCAACTTTACCTTCGAGGCCCTGGCCCAGGCGAAGGCGGCGGTCGCCCGGCTACGCGAGCTCGTGCTGCGCCTCGAGCAGGAGGTGGACGGGCTCCCCGAGGAAG
>JADFNY010000221.1 GCA_022563115.1 Acidobacteriota bacterium
ATGGACGTAACCAGTGGCTTGATCATGCAATTGGTCCATGGGTGGGAAGAGGAAGGGATGCTCACCTGGCTCGGCTTCTCCGTCTGTGAGCCGAAGTCGGACGAAGAGCGCCGTTCGGCGGTCGAGGGCGGCCTGCGGCGAACGCTCGGCGTCATGTCGCAGCTTGGTACCGATCGCTCGCAGTGGCGCTGGGGGCGCCTCAACATGGCCACCTTCGAGCATGCCTTGGTGGCTGCATACGATCAGATCGCAATCGAGAAGAGCGGTGGCGCCGGCACCGTGGCGGCCAACGGCGCCACCTTTCGCGAGATTCTCGACATGGCCGATTGGGAAGCAGGAATCGCCACGACATCGCCCGGCCAATCCGGTCAGCCCGGCAGCCCCTACTACGGGAATCTGATCGAGAGCTGGGCGAATGGTGAGTACTTTCCGCTCGCCTACGCGCGTGCCGCGGTCGAGGAAGTCGCGGTACATCGGCTGGTGTTGAAGCCGGCGGTCGCCGCCAGTCGCTAGCAATTCGGCCAAGACACTGCGCATGCGATACGACCCCTGGAAGGTGCAGGAAGGGTGCGCTGATTACGGGGTAGGTGGGGGCGGCGCAACTTTCGCAGCGGCGTTCCGTAGTATTGATGTGATGACACGAACCCCTTCGGTATCTCTTTGCGGCCTGCTCTGCGCCGTCCTGCTGATCGCCGGCGCCGCGACGGCGGGCCCTCAGAACGGCTCCGCTCCTCTGTGGTACGGGCAGGACGGCGAGCCGCTGCCGTTCGTCAGCCATGACGAGGCGCTGAGTTTTCTGCGCCAAGCCGCGGTACTCGAGTCGGAGGAGATCGAAGGGAGCCAGAACCGGCCGCTGCGGATGGTGCTCGAGAAGGACGGGGTGCGGGCCCGCGCCATATTTCGGCGCGTCTACGAGACTTGGCAACGCGAGTGGATCCGGGGGCGCTGGCATCTCTACCTGATCGACCGCGCCATTTCCGAGCGCGCCGCCTACGTCGTGGCCCGCATGCTCGGCTTCGACAACATTCCGCCGACCGTGTTGCGCGAGCTCGACGGCAAGCGCGGCACCCTGCAGCTCTGGCTCGAGGGGATGGAGACGCAGTCCGAGCTCATCGAGCGTCGTGCCGAGATGTCACCGGGTTGGGCCGATCAGATGGCCGGCATCTGGGTCTTCGACAACCTTCTGTTCAATGCCGATCGCCACCCCGGCAACCTGCTGATCGACCGCGTGGGCAGGGTGTGGATGATCGATCACACCCAGGCCTTTCAATACGACGAACGTCTGATCGACATCGACCAGCTCCGCAGGATCCCGAGGCCGATGTGGGAACGCCTGCGCGAGATCAGCGAGGCCGAGTTCGAGGAGGCGCTGGCGGATTCGCTCAACGACCAGCAGCTCGGGGCGTTCTTCAAGCGTCGCCGGCGCTTGGTCGAGCTCATCGAGGGGCTGATCGCCGAACTGGGCGAGGCCCGGGTTCTACTCGAAGGGCCGCTCGCCCGCAGCAGAAACCCGATGAGAAATCCGGGCTAACCACCGCCTGCCAGACGAAAAAGCGCTCGTGCTCCTCGGCATACAGCCGCGGGCACGAGCGCCGTTAGCAGAGTTTGGCTAGGTGTCGCCTCAGTTGGCGCTGATGTGCTTGATCTCGCTGATGACGAGGATCTTCACACCACCGCGCTCGGCGTATTCGCCGGTGATCTCGACCGTATGGCTGGCATGGGCCTTCAGGTCGTCGTTGGGCGACTGCATCGAGGTGCTCGAGGCCAGCCAGATCAGCTGATCCGTGCCCTCTTCGAGTAGCGCCAGCGGGATGCCGTTGTCGGCACACGTCTGGGCGCAGTCGCGATGATCGGCGCCGCGTGCGCCCATCTTGATGAAGCACACGGAATCGATGATTTCGCCGCGAACGGTGACCTGCTGCGCCGCCATGGACGGCATCGAGACGGCGATCACGCAAACAACCAGCGCGATCGACAAGTAGTAGGCTCGCTTCATCACAGACACCTCCTAGGAAACACTGGAGAAGGATTGCAGATGGGGCCTATTATTGGGCGTGGCCCGCTCGGTCTCAACCGGAGGCGGGGGGTCAGTGTGGGCGAACCGACTACGATAGGGCGAATCTCCGGTCACGATCAGCGAGCCCCCAATGTCTGCGGGGCCCTCGGTCGCACGCCTTGTATTCGCACCCTTTCCGCCCCCTCGCGACGCACCCCGTTGAGAATGCGGGCTAGGTCCCCGGCCGCTTCAACAGCTCGATTCGCTCGAGACCGTTCATGTAGGGGCGCAACGCCTCGGGTACCGTGACGCTGCCGTCGGCCTCCTGGTAGTTCTCGAGCAGCGCGACGATGGTGCGCCCGATGGCGAGCCCCGACCCATTGAGCGTGTGGACGAGGCGCGGCTTCTTGCCTTCGCGCGGCCGGTAGCGGATCTCGGCGCGGCGCGCCTGGAAATCCTCGCAGTTGCTGCACGACGAAATCTCCCGATAGCGCTGCTGTGAAGGAAGCCAGACCTCGATGTCGTAGGTCTTGGCGGCGGCGAACCCGAGCTCGCCGGTGCACAAGCTCACCACTTGATACGGCAATTCGAGTCGCTGCAGGACGCGCTCGGCGTCGCTCACCAGCGTCTCGAGCGCCTCGTACGACGCCTCGGGGGTCGTGTACCAGACGAGCTCGCACTTGGTGAACTGGTGCACCCGGATCATGCCGCGCGTGTCCTTGCCGTACGAACCCGCTTCGCGCCGAAAGCACGGCGTGTAGGCGCAGTACCGGATCGGCAGGTCATTCACGTCGAGGATCTCGCCGCGGTGGAGGTTCACCAGCGGGACTTCGGAGGTCGGAATCAGGTACAGGGAGTCCTTCTCGATGAAGAAGGCCTCGTCGGCGAACTTGGGGAGCTGGCCGGAGGCCTCCATCGATTCCGGCAGCACCAGGAACGGCGTGAACACTTCCAAGTAGCCGCCCTCGCTCTGCGCCAGATCGAGCATGAAGGCCGCCAGTCCGCGTTCGAGCGCCGCGCCGGCGCCGAACTGGGTGGGGAACCGCGCCCCCGACACCTTGGCGGCGCGCTCCAGATCGATGATGCGGAGCGCCTCGCCGACGTCGACGTGGTCGAGCACCTTGAAGTCGAAGTCGCGCCGCTCGCCCCAGGTTCGTTCGACCGTGTTCGAGGTCTCGTCGCGGCCCGCCGGCACGGTCTCGTGCGGCAGGTTGGGTAGGCCGAGAAGGTCGGCGTGGATTCCCTCGTCGAGGCCGTTGAGCTCGGCGTCGAGCGTCTCGATCTTGCCGCTGACCCGGCCCATCTCGGCGACGATGTCGTCGGCATTGCCGCCGGATTTTTTCAGCTTGCCGATCTTCTTGCCGGCCTCGTTGCGCTGCGCCTTGAGCGCGTCGACCTGCTGGATCAGCCCGCGGCGCCGCTGGTCGCGACCGAGAAGGTCGTCGAGATCGAAATCGACGTTGCGGGCGGAAAGCCCGGCGCGAGTTCCGTCGGGATCTTTGCGCAGCTTGGAGAGATCGTGCATCGGGCTCGCCGGGTCCGAAGGTCGGCTAGGAGGTCTTCTTTTCTTTCTTCGCTTCGGGCTTCTTGCTCTCGGACTTCTTGTCGCCGGAGCCCGATTCGGCCTTGGCTTCCTTGGCTTCCTTGGCTTCCTTGCTGATCTTCTTGTCGGCGTAGTCTGTAACGTACCAACCGGTGCCCTTGAAGCGAATGGCGGGCGGGCTGATCAGTCGGTCGACGGCTCCGGAGCACTCGGGACACCGCTTGCGTGGTTTGTCGGAGAACTTCTGGATGAGCTCGAAGCGATGGCCGCAGCGTCGACACTCGTACTCATAGATGGGCATTGTGCAGCTCTTGAAAGAACGTCGTTGGAATCCCAAAGAATCCGGCGAGTGCCAGACGGCTCATTATAGCTCGACGCCGGCCGCAAGACCCACCGCCTCACCTCGCAGTGCCTTGTATCTGCGCCCTTGCGGCGCAGCCAGACCCATCACACGTCCGCTAGGGCTTCGCCTCCATCCAGTTGGCGCCCCAGCCGACATCGACGACGAGCGGAACGTCGAGCTCGATAGCACTCTCCATCTCCTCGCGCACCATGATGGCGACTGCCTCGATCTCGTCTTCGGGGGTCTCGACGACGAGCTCGTCGTGCACCTGGATGATCATCATCGCTCCCGAGCTCTGATCGGCTAGCCGCCGGTGCAGGTTCACCATGGCGCGCTTGATCATGTCGGCGGCGGTGCCCTGTAACGGCGTATTGACCGCGATGCGCTCGCCGAACGATTGTACCGAGCGCTGATGGCTCTGCAACTCCGGCAGATAGCGGATGCGGCCGAGCATGGTGGTGACGTAACCGTCGATTTTTGCCTGCTCGATGGTTCCCTCGAGGAAGCCACGCACCTCGGCGTAGGTGTCGAAATAGTTGTCGATGAAGGCGCGTGCCTCCTTGGTCGAGATGCCGAACTCGCGGCCGAGGCGCTGCGGGCCCATGCCGTACATGATGCCGAAGTTGATCACCTTGGCGCGGTCGCGCTGCTCGCTGCTGACCTCTCCGGGTGGGATGCCGAAGATCTCCGACGCGGTCACTCGGTGTACGTCCACTCCCTCCTGAAACGCCGCCTTGAGGCGCTCGTCGCCGGAGAGGTGGGCCATGATGCGCAGCTCGATCTGCGAGTAGTCGGCGGTCAACAGCACGCAACCGTCGGCCGGTATGAACGCCTTGCGGATTTGCCGACCGAGCTCCGAGCGGATGGGGATGTTCTGCAGGTTCGGGTCGCTGCTGCTCAGCCGTCCGGTGGCGGTGACCGTCTGGTTGAAGGAAGCGTGCAGGCGGCCAGTTTCGGGGTTTACCTGCGCCGGTAAGGCGTCGACGTAGGTTCCCTTGAGCTTGGCAAGCTCGCGGTACTCGATGACCCGGCGGGCGATCGGGTAGTCGTCGGCGAGCTTCTCTAGTATCTGTGCCTTGGTCGAGCGCGATCCGGTCTTGGCGGTCCGACCAGCGGACGGCAGCTCGAGCCGATCGAAGAGCACCTCGGCGAGCTGTTTCGGCGAGTTGATGTTGAACTCCCCGCCGGCAGCTTCGTAGACCGCTGCGCTGACCGCTTCGAGCTGCCTCTGCAGATCGACTCCCATCTCGGCGAGGTAATCGGAATCGATGCGCACGCCGGCGAGCTCCATGTCGACGAGCACGTGCATGAGCGGTAACTCGACCTCGCGGTACAGCTTCGACAGATTGGTGGCCTCGAGCTCGGGCTCGAAGATCTCGCTGAGGCGCAGGGCGACATCGGTATCTTCGGCGGCATAGGTCGTCGCGGTCTCGATCGGCACCTCGTCGAAGGTGGCGTTCTTAGCCGGAATGATCTCCTTGAAGGGCGTCATCTTGATGCCCAGGTAGTCGAGCGCCAGCCCGTCGAGGCCGTGCCCGGTTCGCGTCGGGTGCAACAGGTACGAGGCGATCATGGTGTCGAACCATGGCTCGATGCCCGAGATCCCGTTGCGCTTCAGCACGATGAGGTCGTACTTGAGGTTTTGGCCGATCAGCTTGATCGACGCGTCGGTCAGCACCGGGGCGAGCTCGTCGAGGGCGTCCTTCAGCGGCATGGCGTTTTCAGCCCCCAGCGTGGTGTGGGCGATGGGGAGATAGACGCCGCGCCCGGCTTCCCAGCTCAACGCCACGCCGACGATGTCGGCCCGCACCGGCTGCTCGTTGGTCGTTTCCAGGTCGACCGAAAGTCGGCCCGCCGCCCGGGCCGCATCAAGCGCCGCGGCGAGATCGTCGGGGCTCGTCAGGGTCTCGTACTCGACGTCCGCGATACCGCTGTCGGTGAACTCCTCCAGGATCGAGCGAAACTCGAGCTCGGCGAACAGCTCGCGCGCCAGGCGACGGTCGGGATCCTGAACGCGGAACGCGTCGAGGTCGAGCTCCAGCGGTAGATCCGTGTACACCGTGGCGAGCTCCTTGGACAGGCGCGCCATCTCGGCTCCGGCTTCGAGCTTCTCGCCGTACTTCATCTTGGTGATCTCGGCGGCGTGCTCGATCGCCGTCTCGATGGTGCCGTACTCCTGCAGGATCATCCGGGCGCCCTTCGCCCCGATGCCCTTGACGCCGGGGATGTCGTCGACGCTGTCGCCCATCAGCGCCAGCAAGTCGGGGATGCTCTCGGGAGGGATGCCGTACTTGTCTTCGACCCGGGCGCGATCGTAGGTGACCCGTCCCTGCCGCTCGGCGAACATCGTGATGCCGTCGTCGACGAGCTGCAGGAGGTCCTTGTCCTCCGAGACGATGACCACGTCCAATCCCGCGGCTTGGGCCTTGCGGGCCAGTGTGCCGATGACGTCATCGGCCTCGTAGCCGGCATCCTCGAGGAGGGGATGGCGCAGCACCTCG
>JADFNY010000222.1 GCA_022563115.1 Acidobacteriota bacterium
CTGCACGTTCCGCCGCTTGGTCGATGTACCAGTGCACGACCTCGTTCAGTGCATCGAGCGCGCCGGCGCCGACGTTGACGCCATGGGCCTTGAGCGCGGCCCTTGTTTTCGACCCAACGAGCAAACTCTCTTTCATATGCTGCCTCTCCTCCTGCTTAGCACCGTGGCTAAGTTAGTGCGGTTGATGGCCGCCGGGGTTTCGCCTCGCTCTCCAGGCGCGCGAGGCGACCGCAGAGTCAGCCTAGACTAGTCGGAATGGGATCCTTCGATCAACGGGGCCTCTGCGGATCCCCGGCCGCCGGCCGCCTTGCGACCGCTGTAAACTATTGTCATGAGGCGGAGCGAGAAAGAATCGGATGTGCTCTTCGAGGCAATCCGCACCCGACGCTCCATCAGCCTCCACCGCCTCGATCCCGAGCCGATCGACCGGGCGCTGGTCGAGCGCATGCTCGAGGCCGCCAACTGGGCGCCGACCCACAAGAGGACCGAGCCGTGGCGCTTCGTCGTTTTCGACGGCGAGCATCGCCAAGCGCTTTCCGCCGCATTCGGTGAGGCTTACCGGCAGATCGCCACCGGTGACGACTTCTCCGAGGCGAGGTTTCAGGTTCTGCGCGACAAGGTATGGCAGGCACCCGTGTGGATCGCCCTCGGCATGGCGCGGGACCCGTCGCTGCCGGAATGGGAAGAGATCGTCGCCTTCGGGTGTGCGGTGCACAACGCCCAGTTGATGGCGTGTTCGATGGGCCTGGGGTGCAAGTGGACGAGTGGGGGGACGTCGATTCACCCCCACGTCGCCGAAGTTACCGGCTTCGCCCCCGACATCCGATTGCTCGGCTTTCTCTACGTCGGACGCCCTACATGCTCATGGCCCGAAGGTCAGCGTCGCCCGCCGGGGGCAAAGGTCCGCTGGGCCGGCAATCCATGAAGACGGCTCCGACCGCAACGAGGCCTGAGGCCGAGCCGATCCCAATCAAAAACGCCACAGCGGGGGTCGTGCTGAAGCGCTGGGAGCCCCCAGCCCCGCCAACACACGAAAACGACGAAGCAACCGGTCAATCCGGTACCGGTGCCCGACCCCACGCCGCGCGATCCAGAACCGATCTTCGACGACGAGCGGAATCGGCGGCCAGTCGGCGTCCGGGTGCGGATCCGGGTTTTGCTTCAAGGCAACGCCGGTATCACTCGATGCGGATGCTGGCGAAGAAGAACGCGAAGGCGGCCAGAAAGACAGCGGTAAAGATCGCCGTCTTGGGCTTGTCGAGCGTCTTTTGGCCGACGAACAGGCGGTCGATGTCGTCCAGACTCATCGAGGTTCGGGTGCCATCGACCCGATACACGACGCGGCCGGATTCGATCCTACCAGGCTCGTCGAAGCTGATCTGCTCGCCGCCCCTCGTCCGCAACCCCATGATCGGCTCCCACGAGGCGGGGGTGTACGTCGGCTCACGTGGTAGCGGCTGCTGCGCATAGCAGCCCGCGAGCATACCCGCGATGACGACGGCACCGGTGCACCGGAACAAGACGCTTCGCTTCTTCACAGGGTCGCTCCTCCGCTCGCTGATCGTCCACTACGCGCCCACCCCGTGCAAGTAGGACGGTGCGGGCTGGCGCCGTACAAGAAGGACGCGCCGGCCGGCGGCACGACGGATCGCCACGAACGCCCTCGACGTTAGTCATGAAAACACTGGTTTAATTCCCTGAAATCGTTTACAGTCCTAAAAAATTAATGTACAAGTGTAATAGTTATTATTAATCAGTTATAAGTAGTAATAATCATGAAAATCGGCGGCTGGGAGGCCACACGGTGAACATTCCCTCTCACTTCGGCAGGTATCGCATCCTGCGACCCATTGCGACGGGAGAGATGGGTGTCGTCTATCTCGCCGAGGACCCGTTGATCGGCCGGCGTGTGGCTATCAAGGGTATCCGCTTCGGCCTCGGCGCCGAAGACGACGAGATGCGGCGTCTGCAGGCTCGCTTCGAACAAGAGATCCAGATCGCCGGGACGTTCTCCCACCCCAACATCGTTACGGTATTCGACGTCGGGCACCAAGACGGCCGGCCGTTCATCGCCATGGAGTACGTCGAGGGTCGTAATCTGCGAGCCGAGCTGCAGGCGCACGGCCGCATGTCGATCGATCGAACCGTCGACCTATCAGCCCCGGTCGCCCGAGCCCTTTCGTACGCCCATGACCGCAAGATCATCCACCGTGATATCAAGCCGACCAATATCTTGGTGTCTTCCGAGGGAATCCCGAAGATCACCGATTTCGGCGTCGCCCGGCTGATTGGCTCGACGCTCACCAGCGCCGGCAAGATCTTCGGAACACCGGCCTACATGTCGCCCGAGCAAGCCATCGGCGGCGAGCTCACCGGGGCGTCCGATCAGTTCGCCGTCGCCGCGGTCACCTACCTGTTACTCACCGGGGAACGCCCGTTCAAGGGCACGTCGCCCACGGCGGTGATCTACGAGGTCATCGAGCAACACCCGGAGCCGCCCCACGACCTGATCCCGCTGATCCCCGCCGCGGTGAGCCAGGTGGTGATGCGTGGTTTGGAGAAGAACCCCGAGGACCGATTCGAAAGCTGCGACGCGTTCGCGGACGCCCTGGAGCTGGCCGCCGAGTGGTCGCGGGCCCATCCCGAGCAGGCCTATCTCGGCGAGATGATGCCGGACATCTCCGGCGAGACCGCGGTCGCGACCGCGGAAGAACAGCCGGTTTCTGTCGGCGCCATCCACCGGAAGATCCGGGCGGTTGTCCGCGCGGCTACGGCAATCCAGGTACTCGCCAGGGCGCCGGCCATGATCGCTGACATGTCGAACGGTCCACGGAGCTTCACGGCGATGATCGCCGGCGGCGTCGGATTGGCCATCCTGCTGGCCGTGGTCACGATGGTGGCCACCGCAGGCGGTCCGACGAACAAGACCACGACGCCCCGCAATGCCGATCCGGGTGTACTGGCCGCGGCCGAGCCCGTCCCGGGCCCGACGGCTCCCACCATCGGGCCTCCAGACGATACGAGCCCGGTCATCGAGGCCGCCGCCTCGGAGGGCACCGAGGACCCACCGACCCGTGACGATTCGCCCCGCAGCGCGACCGATGGTGAAGCGATCGAGGCCCGCACGTTCCTCGTCTTGACGCGGCCTCCGGGAGCGCGGGTCGTCCTGAACGGCGAGCGGCTCGAAGGAGCGGCTCCCCTCGAGATCCGGGTTGACCCCCGCGAGCGGTACACGCTGAGTTTCGAGCTCGACGGCTTCCACCCGCTGGCATGGTCGTTTGCCGTCGACGAACTGTCCCCGACCCACCTCGAGGCGGGTGAGCTGTACTTTCCGCTTGTCGCGCTCGTAGCCGACCCTGCCACAGTCGAGGAGGAGCTGGCTACCGCGGCCACGTCGTGGCCGACCGATCTTTTCGGCAGCACCCGCTCCCGGCCCGCCTCGATGGAAGAGGCTGCAACGACCGCGGCGGCCGAAGGGCCGCCGCCAACGCCGGGTTCCGTGCGCCGCGTCCGCGCTCCGGCTCAGGCTCCGCTCCCCGAAAAGATCCACCACTCCGACCCCGAGCTGCCCGATGAGGTCCGTGTCGACGGCGTCGTCGTGCTCGAGATCGAGGTCAGCGCGCGCGGCAATGTCGTGGAGGCGAAGGTACTACGCGGCCTCACCCCGCTGGCCGACCAAGCGGCGCTCGCAGCGGTGGTGCGTTGGAAGTATCGGCCGACCGAAGTCTCCGGGGCGCCGGTGCACGTTCTGATGACGGTGACGCTGCCGATCGCCCGGTCCGGCATCTAACAGGCTGAGGCAGGGCTTCATCTCTCCACGACCACGAGCGTTCCGGTGGCACCGCGCTCGGCGTGGTCGTTGATGTTGCAATAGAAGGTGAACTCACCGACCTCGTGCGGCACGAACTGCACGGTGACCTGCTGGCGGGCCGGCACATAGACGTTGATCTCGAGGTCGGCCTCCGGCGCGAACACCACAAAAGCGTGCCCCGCCAGCAGGCTGTCATTCTCTAAGACGAGGCGCACGCGGACGCCGACTTGCACGATCAGACGGTTGGGCTCGAAGAAGTGGCTATTGACCTTGATCCGCGCCACCTGCACGTCGCCGGAAAGCTCCGCGACGCCGAGGCTCGGCAGGCGCTCGAACCCGGAGGTCGCGCATCCGCCCACCGCCAGAGTAGCCACGGTGGCGGCAGCGCCGAGCCACCGAACTCTCCGATTCACTCCGGCTACTGCCAGGCCATCCATATCGGTCCATTTCTCCCCACGGTCACGTTAACTGATCGGACTTTCGGCTCGTACCCTTTTGCACCCCCGGGGGCCCGAAAAAAGAGGGGCCGGCCACCCGGCCGGCCACCTTTTCCGGAGTCCAACGGACCCCGCCGCTTCCCCAGCACCCCGCTAGTGCGGTTACTTGCGATGCGCCTCGAGAAGGATCTCGATCTCCACCTCGCCGCCGACGACCATCGTTGCGACCCAGCTACCGGTGCCGACACCGTAGTCGCCACGATCGATCGTCAATTTGGCGCTGAAGCTGGCGATCTCCTCGGCCCCTCCGAGCATCTCGCGCATCTCGGGCGGAATCGGCTGCACGCCGAGAAGCGTGATGGGAAGCTCGATCTCGCGCGTCTTCCCACGGATGGTGAGCGGTCCCCGCGCCACCATCGTGCCGTCGCCGGTGACCCGCACCGACGTGCTCTCGAAGGTGATGTAGGGATGTTGCTCCGCCGCGAAGAAGTCCGGCGTGCGCAGGTGATCGTCGCGTCGCGGGCTGCCGGTATTCACGCTGGCCACGGCGATACGGACCGCGACGGTGCTGTTGGCGGGGTCATCCGCGTCGTAGTACAAGGTCACCTCGAAGTCATCAAACGTCCCCGTCACCGGGGTAAAGAAATGATTCACCGAGAAGTTGATCTCGGTATGCGCCCTGTCGACGCCCCAATTGGCGGCAACCGGCGCTTCGATCTCACCCGCCCAGCCGTACGAGGCAACCGGAAGGGCGCTGACTACCAGCAAGCTCGCGATGGCGAGAAGTTTCTTCATCGACCTACTCCACAGGTTCGGGCGGGCCGCGTTGAGGCAGGACACCGCCGTTAGACGCGAGTGTGAGCCGGGAAATCCGGCTCGAACGCGCGCTCGTCATCGAGCGCTTTCACCGGTGGATTTGCAGCGTCGTCCGTAGGGGTTACCTGCGCGCCTGCCGTCGCTGTGGCCAGCCTTACAACGATTAGCAGGTGGTGGTACAGGTACATCACCGCCATGGCGTCGACTGGCTCCGAGGTCGTGTTGCTGTACACCGACTCGATCTCGTACTCGCGGTCCGGGCGCAGCAGGACGCCCTGGATAGGCCATCCGATCGACCTATTCAATACTAAGTTTATTGATCTTTCGATGACTCCTAATATGTTTTAACAGGCACACTCAGTCGAATCGCAAGGCGACGATCGGGTCTACCGAGGACGCTCGGCGCGCCGGCAGATAGGCCGCCACCACCGCTACCAACAGCAACACGGCCGTTGCCGCGACCACGGTGATCGGGTCTCTGGTCGATAACCCGTACATCAGGCTTTCGAGGAATCGCGTCACGCCGAGCGCCGCACCGATGCCGACGACCACCCCGAGCAACACGACGCGCAGCTCGCGCATGATCAGGCGCGTCACATCGACGGACCGGGCACCGAGGGCCATCCGCACACCGATCTCACGGGTCCGTCGAACGACGCTGTACGACAGGATCCCGTAGAGACCCATCGAGGCGAGCGCCAACGCCACAGTACCGAGCACCGTCGAGAGGCGAGCGAGCAGTCGCTCGACCTTGAGCGTCTGAGCTTGCTGCGCCGCCAAGGTACGCACGTCGAACAACGGGATGTCAGGATCGATCTGGTGCACGACCTGGCGCGCCGCCCAGATCGCCCGGATCCACGAGGTCCCCATCGTCGTCCATGAGCTATCGGATCGCGAAGCCCTCGAAATCGGCCTGGTGGAGAATGTCCAGCGCGCCGATTTGACGCCGCTGGAAGAGGCCGCCGGCTACCGCCGGCTGATCGACGAGTTCGGCCACAGCCAGGGCGAGCTGGCCAAGGTCATCGGCAAGAGCCGCAGCCATGTGGCCAATACCCTACGGCTTATGGGCCTACCCGATCAGGTCAAGGCCATGGTCGATGACGGCCACCTCAGCGCTGGTCATGCGCGGGCATTGCTCGCCGCGGACGAGGACAAGCAGGTCGGGCTGGCCAAACAGGTCGTGAATCAAGGCCTTAATGTACGCCAGACGGAAGCCCTGCTGCGTAAACCGGCGGCCGCTTCCGGCCGCGGTGGGCCGGTCAGGGCCAAGGACGCCGATACCCTCGCCATTGAGCGCTGCCCCGGGGGGCTG
>JADFNY010000223.1 GCA_022563115.1 Acidobacteriota bacterium
CGCCGCCGCGTCGCCAACCAGATGGCAGGCAGGATCGAACCGCCGATCGCCACGCCGGCGGCAACGGCCACCGTGGTGAAGGTTTGAGAGAGTCCGGAGTTCTGGGTCAGGAAGCCGAGACCGAGGGTGCTGGTAACGCTGGCGCCGTGCATGGTCACCCCTCAGGCAGGCGGAGGCAAACCGCAACCAGCCCCGTCACCCCTTCACCTCGGCCTGCTAGTCAGCCTCGGATCCCGACGAGGGGGAAGGGCGCGACCTTGCGGTCGCCGAACCTGGCGCCGATGGCGACGAGAGCGGTCGCACGAAGAACGGAGGAGATTGCGGCCTGACTAGGCTAGCAAGCCCCCTTCGCGAAGAAGCGGTTCAGAACCACTAGATCCGTGCAACATGCGGGCGATCGGTGTGCTCTCGTTTCGCTGGAGAAAACTGCCGACGAATCGGTTTTCGGCGCTGCAGAGATCCCAGGCGTCGGCGGCCCTTGGACCCGGTTCGGTTCTTCTCCCTCCCGTTCTTCGAGGGTCGTATGCGTTGCGTACTAGTCAGTCGCCGGAACCCCGACGATTTCTTTGCTCGAGTATTGCCTCCATGTTACCCGGGCGTCGGAAGATTGCAACGGTGAACAGCGGCATGCCCCCGCAATTCCCTCTGCCCGCAGGGTAGCGGGGGGACGGGGCGATTCCTTGGTCGCGGCTCCTCGACGATGTGCACACATCACCGTCGTCGCTGCGCCGCGGACTCGCCCCGTCGCGCTCGCTACAAGTGTCAAGCTATATTGGGGACAGCACCCTATCGTTGGCGGGCGCCAAGCGTCTCGCCGAGGGCTTCGACCAGGTTCTTCTGGCCGGCGTCGATTTCCTCGGCGGTCAATGTGCGGTCGGCGGCGCGAAAGGTAAACCGCAGCGTCAAGCCGCGATGCCCCGGCGGAATTTCGTCGCCGCGATAGATTTCCAGCAGAGAAACACCGACCAGCGGCAGATCCGCAGCGGCGGCAGCGTCGATGGTGGTCGCCTCGACGGCCGCATAGTCGGTGTCCTCGGGCAAGACCAGGGCGACGTCGCGGACGCCCCCCGGGAAGCGCGACATAGGCAGGTAGCGGGCCGTCGGGTGGGGGCGGCCGATGAGCTCATCGATGTCGATCTCGGCGACCCAGACGTCGGCGTCGATGTCGAAGGTGTGCGCCGCGTCGGCGGAGATCCGCCCGGCCCAACCCACCGGGGCGTCGTCGCCGGCGTCGGCGCGCAGCACGGCGGCAGTAGCTGGATCGATCCCGGGAGCGGTGCCGGGTTCCCATCGCCACTTCGGCCAGGCCATCTGCCGGGTGACACGCTCGACGATCCCCTTGAGGTCGTAGAAATCCACCGCAGCGGCCGCCTCGGCCCAGTGGTCGCTCCGGCGAGCACCGGTGAGGGCGATCGCCAGTCCGCAGCGTTCCGTGACCCCGTCATCGGTGAGCGGCCCGGTGAAACAGCGGCCGACCTCGAACAGCCGCAGCGCCGTTTGGCGGTGGTTCAGGTTGTGCGCCACGGCACCGAGAAGGCCCGGAACCAAGTGGGCGCGCAACACGCTGAGGCTTTCGGAGATCGGGTTGCCGAGGGCGACGAGATCTTCGATTTCATCTACGAAGACGGTTTGTTCGGCAGCCGAGCTCAGGGAGCTCGACATCGCCTCGTAGCACCCAGCGGCGACAAAGCAGCGCTTGAGGCGGCGCTCGCCGAGAATCTGGGGTGTTCCCGGCTCCTCGACGCTGCGAACAATCGGCAAGGTGGCGGGAAGCCGGTCGTAACCGTTGTGGCGGCCGACTTCCTCGATCAGATCCTCCTCGCGCGTCACATCGGGACGGAAGCTCGGTACCCGGACGCTGTAGCCGTTGTTCTCGGCCGCGATCGAGAACCCGAGGCGGGTCAGGATTTCCTCGACATCGGCAGGCGCCACCTCGATCCCGAGCAGGCCCTGCAAGCGCTCGAGCCGCAACTCGGTGGTCACCGGCTCGGGCAACTCGCCGACGACGTCGATCGTTCCACGCGCTAGCTCGCCGCCGGCGAGCTCCTGGACGAGGCCGGCGGCGCGGTCGAGCGCCATCATCATGCCGTCGTGGGCGGGGGAGCGTTCGAAGCGATGGCTGGCGTCGGTGTGGAGGTTGAATCGTTGTGCCGTAGCACGGACGGAGGCGGGATCGAACCACGCGCCTTCGAGAAGGACGTTCACCGAGTCGTCGGTGATGGCGCTCTCCGCCCCACCCATCACGCCGGCGAGTGCTACCGGACGCTGGGCGTCGGCGATTACCAGGTCGCTTGCCGACAGCTTGCGCTCGACGTCGTCGAGGGTGACGAGGGATTCACCGTCGCGTGCGCGGCGGACGACGATGCGTTGCTCGGCGAGCCGGTCGAAGTCGAAAGCGTGCAGCGGGTGGCCGAGTTCCCAGAGGACGAAGTTGGTGATGTCGGCGACGTTGTTGAGCGGGCGCAGGCCGATCGCCTCGATCAGGCTCGCCAGCCACCGCGGTGAGGGGGCGACCTTGACGCCGCGGATCAGCCGGGCGGCGTAGCGCGGGCAACCGTCGAAATCCTCGATCTCCACGCCGGTGAGCTCGTCTGCGCCCGGGTCAGATTCCTCGGCCGTGATCTCCGGGGCCCGCAGGTCGACGCGCCGTGCGGTGGCGATCTCCCGTGCCACCCCGTAGTGGTTCATCGCGTCGACCCGATTCGACGGGATATCGAGGTCGAAGACGGTTCCGCCGCCTTGCGGACGCATGTCCTCGACGACCATACCGCAGCGGGTGAGGAGCTCGGCGAGATCGTCGGTCGTTTCAGGAAGCTCGACATAGCGGGCCAACCAGTGCGAAGAAAACAGCATCGCCCCTCAGACCGCGAACTGGCGCAGGAAGCGCACGTCGTTTTCGTAGAAGATCCGGATGTCGTTGATGCCGTAGCGTAGCGCCGCAATGCGGTCGACGCCCATGCCGAAGGCGAAGCCTTGCCACTCCTGCGGATCGTAGCCGACGGCCTCGAAAACGGCCGGGTGGACCATGCCGCAGCCGACCATCTCGATCCAGCCGTCGCCGGCGTTGGCGTCCAGTTCGGCCGATGGCTCGGTGAACGGGAAGTAACCGGGTCGCAACCGGGTTTCGGTCTGGGGCCCGAAGAGTGCTTTGGCGAAATGGTCGAGCGTGCCGCGCAGATCGGCCAT
Source organism: Acidobacteriota bacterium (assembly GCA_022563115.1). Classification (GTDB taxonomy): domain Bacteria; phylum Acidobacteriota; class UBA890; order UBA890; family UBA890; genus UBA890. Next base: position 3,187 of record JADFNY010000223.1, read on the forward strand.
GGTGATGTCTCGATCCACGAGGAGGCCTTCGCACTGCACGAACGACGGTGTGTGGGTGGCGTCGGGCGTATCGCGACGGTAGACCCTGCCGGGGACGATGATGGCGAGCGGCGGCTCTTGTTCCTGCATGGTCCGGATCTGAACAGGCGATGTGTGGGTTCGAAGCAGCCAGTCACCACCGAGGTACAGCGTGTCCTGGATGTCGCGCGCCGGGTGATCGCGCGGGATGTTCAGGGCTTCGAAGTTGTAGAAGTCGTGCTCGACTTCGGGGCCACCGACGACCTTGTACCCCATGCGGGTGAAGACGCTGACGATCTCCTCCATCGCCAGGGTGATCGGGTGGAGCGTGCCGGCTTCGTCGCCGCGTCCGGGGAGGGTCACGTCGAGGGCAACCGACTCGGTGGCGGCATCGTCTCTCAGGTCGGCTTCGATCTCGGCAAGGCGGGCACTGACCGCCTCGCGTGCGTCGTTGGCGGCGCGACCAACGGCGCCGCGGCTCTCGGGCGGCAGGTTGCGCATACCGTCGAAGACCGCCGTCAGGCGGCCGCGCTTGCGGCCGAGGTACCGGGCACGAACGTCCTCGAGGCCGGCGGCGTCACGTACTTCTCCCGCCTCGCCCTCGAAGTCGGTGCGTAGGGCCTCGATTTCGGCTAGCGGATCGCCGCCACCGGCGTGCGCCTGTCCCGTCTCATCGTCCACGGCCGTGCCTCTCGGACGGACGTTCCTTGCCTCTGCCCCACAAGACCCATGCGCGGCACCCACGGGAGTTCTTCAGCACCCTGCTACGCCGCGAGAGAGTCTTTGGCGGAGACGGTAAGCTGCTCGAAAGCCTCCGGGTCCTCGACCGCGATCTCAGCCAAGACCTTGCGGTCGAGGCCGATGTCAGCGGCCTTGAGACCGGCCATGAAGCGGCTGTAGGAGATGTCGTGCAGGCGGCAGGCGGCGTTGATGCGGATGATCCACAGGCGACGGAAGTCGCGCTTCTTGCGCTTACGACCGACATAGGCGTACTGCATGGCGCGGTCGACCGCGTCGCGTGCCGAAGCGTAGAGCCGGCTGTCGGACCCGTAGTAGCCCTTTGCTTTCTTGAGTATGCGGCGGCGTCGGTTCTTGTGGACGTTGCCGCGTTTCACACGGGGCATGAGATCCCTCCGTTACTAGCTGTAGCGCTTCGGCAGCAGCCGCCTGAGGCGGCGCTGGTCGGCATCGGCAACCACCTCCGACTTGCGCAGGTTGCGCTTTCGCTTGCTCGACTTGTGTGCCATCAAATGGCTGGCGTAGGCGTGGTGGCGGGAGAACTTCCCGCTGCCGGTGCGCTTGACGCGCTTGGCGGCACCACGATGGTTCTTCATCTTCGGCATGTCGGTGTCCTCGAATGGGTACGAATTATGTTGTCTGTCAGCGGCCGGCAGCCGGTCAGTCGCGTTTCGGCGTGATGATCATCGACATCAACCGGCCTTCCATGCGCGGGGCCCTGTCGACCCGAATGGCCTCGCCGAGCTCTTCCACGACGCGGTCCAGGATTTTCCTGCCGTATTCCGGATGAACGACCTCGCGGCCGCGGAACATGATCGTTGCCTTGACCATGTGTCCTTGGTCGAGGAAGCGATGGATGTGTTTCATCTTGTAGTCGTAGTCGTGCCGATCGATCTTCGGACGAAATTTCACTTCCTTGAGCTGTGTGTTGTGGGGGCGCTGCTTCTGCTCCTTGGCGGCACGATACGCGTACTTGCCGTAGTCCATCATCCGGCAGACCGGAGGCTCTGCATTGGGCGCTACTTCCACCAGGTCCAGTTCCAGCTCCAGAGCCCTTGCCCTTGCCGCTTCCGTAGGTACAACGCCTAGCTGTTCGCCGTCGGCATCGATCAGTCGGACCTGAGGAACCCTGATCTGGTCGTTGATCCGGTGTTTCTTGTATTCGGTAATACGCTGACTCCCTTTTTGTGGTTCGGCACTTCGGGGCAGCGCCGTACACGTCGTCAGATCGCTGCGGCTCCACCCTCGCGCATCGGCCATTCTCGCACAGCGCGGGCGGCGATGTCTTGCACCGCCTGCGCCAGAAACTCTTCCATCGTTTGGCTTCCGAGGTCGCCGGCGGTGCGGTGACGAACGGAAACCTGCTCCTCTTCCATGTCGCGGTCGCCGACGATCAGCATGAACGGGACCTTCTGCATCTGCGCATCGCGGATCTTGGCGCCCAGCTTGCCGCTGCGGCGATCGATCTCGGCGCGCAGGCCGGCCGCCTTGGCCGCTGCGACGACATCCTCAGCGTATCCCAGGTGGCGGTCGGCGATCGGCAGAACGATGACCTGAACCGGAGCCAGCCAGAGCGGAAAGGCGCCGGCGTAGTGCTCGATCAGGCCGGCGACAAATCGCTCCAGCGATCCGTAGATGGCGCGGTGGATCATCACGGTGCGGTGCTGGTGCCCGTCGTCGCCGGCGTAGGTGAGGTCGAAACGCTCCGGCAGGTTGAAGTCGAGTTGGATGGTTGTTCCCTGCCAAGCGCGGCCGAGCGCGTCGATCAGATGAAAATCGATCTTAGGGCCGTAGAACGCCGCTTCGCCGATCTGGCGCTCGAACACCAATTCCATCGAGTCGAGGGCGTCCGCGAGGGCGCTCTCGGCGAGGGCCCATTGGTCGTCGTCGCCGGCGTACTTGTCCCGATCCTCGGGATCGTGCAGCGAGAGGTCGATGCGGTATTCCTCGTAGCCGAAGGTGTTCATGGTGTGCATCGCCAGGTCGAGCACGCCGGACACCTCTTCCTGGACCTGATCGGGTCGGCAGAAGATGTGGGCGTCGTCCTGGGTGAAGCCGCGCACCCGCAGCATGCCGTGGAGGACACCGGACAGCTCGTTGCGATACACGGTCCCGAACTCGCTGTAGCGGAGTGGCAGGTCGCGGTAGGAGCGGGTGCCTTTTTGGTAGATCAGAATGTGACCCGGGCAATTCATCGGCTTGAGGACGTATTCCTGCTCGTCGACGTCGAGCGTGAACATGTGTTCCTGGTAGTAGTCGAAGTGCCCCGACGTCTCCCATAGGTGTTTGCGTGCGATGTGCGGCGTGTAGACGATGTCGTAACCACGTGAGAGCTGCTCGTCGCGCAGGAAGGTTTCGATCTGATGCCGCACCATGCCCCCCTTGGGGTGCCAGTATGCCATCCCGGGGCCGGCCTTCTC
>JADFNY010000004.1 GCA_022563115.1 Acidobacteriota bacterium
ATATCCCAAACGAAAAAAAGCAGGGAACTATTGTAAAAATCGTTCAAGCTGCCTTCAGCTATCCCGGCGAACAATTCGGCGGGGGCGCCGAAGGCCAATGGCAGGCAAGCGGACCACCAGAACACGCTATTTGAAAGCCTGAAGCGCCAGATGATTAGGGTTAGGCAGGTGGCGAGGAACAGGGCAGCAACCAGGCCGCCCATATAGAGGCTGACCGTGCCCCAGGGCTCCGATGCTAGAACAACGACCGCATCGGGAGGAATCCAATGCCAAACGACCATAGATCCACCTTGAGGGATCGTGAACAGCCAATGGCCGCCTTCATGGACGAAGACCGCTGCCAATCCCATGGCAATCCCGGCGACGAGACCTCCACATATACGTAGGACGCGCTCGGCGTTCTCGTCGGATCTTCCCATTATCGTCAACGAATATGTGCGGGGGCCATGGCATTATCCGTCGCTGTTGATGACACTTATAGAGGACGGCTTGCCTCCCGAGCGATACGCGATCAGAAACACCGCCAGGATGATCGAAAACGTGAACACGGTGGCTCCCATCAGCAGGCTGAGCAGCCGCGTCCAGATCACCTGGGCGCCGAGCGCCGTCAAGCCCGACAACCCGATGACCAGGTAGATCAAGGCGCGATCGGGGACGGCGCCGAGCGGCGACGGCTCGGCCGGCGCCTCAACCGGTCCGCCCCGCACTTCAACCACTTCGGCCTCCGACCCGCCCGGCGCTTCAACCGGTTCGCCCTCCGGTACCGCTTTCCCTTCCGGCTGGTCCGCAGCCGACTTGTCGACCATCGCCAACCCGGCTGCCACGATCGCTACGACCACGTTCAGCGCCACGGCGAAGAGCGTCGCCACCAACATGTCGTAGACCCGTAGCAGGTAGAAGCCGGTGAGCAGCGTGCCGGCAACCGCACCGGCGAGGTTCGCCATGTAGAGGAAGCCCAGCCTGGAGACGCCGGTGCGCGTCGACTTCATCCAGCGCGCCACCGCCGGGAGCGTCGCTCCCATCAGGATGGTCGGGGGCAACAGGGCGATCAGGCAGACGAGCGCGCGCAGCATGATGCCGCCGAGCCCGTACCCAAAGATCGACATGTAGACGTACTGGACGGCGGGCAAGAGCACGAGCATCGCGATCCCGACGATGCCGATCCCCACCTCCAGGAACGCGTAGATCAGCAAGGGATGGCGACGGTGCGGAACCCAGCGCGAAAACCCGACGCTGCCGAGGCACATTCCGCCCATGAAGCTGGCCAGTAGGATCGCCAGCGAAACCGAGGAGGCGCCGATGACCTGCCTCAGCAGCTCGAACCAAACGACCTCGTAGATCAGGGCAGCGCAACCGCTACCGACGAAGAGCAACAGAAGGGCGGGAAAGAACCTTCCCCCGGTCTGGGAGACGTCGCGCGCTGCTTGGCTCAAGGAGCGGCCTCACTGGAGCTAGACGTACGGTCAGTAGCCAACGTTCTTGGGGAAGGTGGAAATTTCACGCCGGCAGCAGGAGGGCGTTGAGATCTGCAGGCTAGCCCCGCCAACCAGCGCTCACAAGCGCCGCCACGATGTTTGGTCGAGCGCCGCTCCTACTCGGAAGCAAGCAAGTCGGCGAGTTCGGGGGGCATGTCCGCGTCGCCGGCCCGCCCCATGGCACGGGCCACGAAACCGCTCACGTTGGCCACCGCGAAGCTGATACCGCTGATGTTTCTCTCCGGCGGAACGCCGGGGATCGGCCGCGGCAAGGGCGAGGCGGCCACGACCCGATTCCCCTCGACATCGCGATCCAGACGAATCTCGTCGCGCGGACACGCCTCGTCGACCACGACGCCGATTGCCCCGGGCAAGCTTCCCGGCCACCAGCGGACGTCCTTGTGGAAGCACACTGAGACAACCCGCAGGTGCGCCGCCCGGGCGCTCTCGAGAGCGGCTGCCAGCACGTCGGCGCTTTCCGGCTTGGTCGTGCCCAAGCTGAGGTTGGCGACGTTCATTCCGTGCTCGGCCGCCCACTCGATGGCGTGTGCGATGTTCGTAGCGTGGGTTGTAAGCGTCGTGCCGAACACCCGCACAATGTGCAGCTCGGCGGCCGGCGCCTTCTCCTGGATGGCGGCGGCGACCGCCGTCCCATGCCCCAGCCGGTCCGACAGATCGTCGTGCTCGGAGCCGTCGTCGGCGATCGCGACCCCACCCACGAACCCGTTTACATGCGGGTTGTCGGGGTTGATGCCGCTGTCGATCACCGCGATCCGCACCCCGGCGCCGATCCCTGCGAACGGCGGATCGTCGAGAAGAAACTTCACGAGCCGAAGCCGGTCGCGACCGGTTCGGCGCCAGCAGGGCGGGCCAGGTTTGCTTGCATTCGGGTTCATCGCCCCGCCTCGGTCGCGAACAAGTCGGCAAACGGACCGCCGGCGGCGGCCAAGGGCCCCGGCGGGCCTTCTTCGACAATGCGCGCCGAATCGATGACGATCACGCGGTCGGCGCGGCGTGCCATCTCGTAGCGGTGCGAGATCAGCAGCGTCGTGCGGCCGCGCATGATTGCCTCATAACCCTCGATGACGTGTCGCTCGGAGACCGGGTCGAGGGATGCGGTGGCTTCGTCGAGCACGAGAACAGCCGGGTCAGCCAGAAACGCGCGGGCGATCGCGATGCGCTGTCGCTCGCCCGCCGACACCGCCGCGCCGCGCTCACCGACGAGGGTCTCATAACCCTCGGGCAGCTGCTCGATGAACGCGGCGATGCCCGCGGAGCGTGCGGCGGTTTGTACCTGTTCGTCGGTCGCACCGGGGCGTGCGTAGCGGATGTTCTCGCCGATCGTGGTGTTGAATACGAAGGGCTCCTGCTCGACGGAGACGATGTGTCGTCGCACGTCTTCGAGCCGCAGATCGCGGAGGTCGTATCCGTCGAGAGATACGACACCGGCGTCGGGATCGAGGTGGCGGAGCGCCAGATCGACGACGGTCGACTTGCCGCCGCCGCTCGGCCCGACGATGGCGACGATCTCCCCGGGGCGCACGTTGAAGCTCACACCCGAGAGCACGGGCGCCCCGCGGCCGAAGGAAAACGCCGCGTCGTCGAACCGCAGCTCGCCGCGCGCTTCCGGCAATGCGGTCGCGTCTTGCTTCTCGAGCACCTCGATCGGGGCGTCCAGAATCTGGTTGACCCGATGCAGCGATACGCGTGCCGTGGCCAGATTCGTGTACAGGCCCATCAGCCCCTGCACGGGCGACAGCAAGCGCATCTGGTAGGCCATGAACGCCACCAACGTGCCCGGCGTGATCGCACCCTGAATGACGCGGCTGCCGCCGTACAAGAACACGATTGCCGTTCCCACCGACAGCAACAGCCCCGGCAGGCCACCCGACAGGTAGGTCAGCCACTGCATCGACATCAGCGCGTCGATGAAGGCGTCGTTCTTGCCCCGAAAGCTCCCGACTTCGCGTTCCTGCGCGTTCGACGAGACGACGAGCTTCATCCCCTGCAGCGTCTCGATCAGAAAGCTACCGATGTCGGCGCTGCGCTCGCGCAGCGTCTTGACCTTGCCTTCGAGCCGCCGGCGGTAGCGGACGAGGGCCCAGACGCTCAGCGGCATCATGACGACGCTGGCAGCGAACAGCCGGGCGTCGAGCCACAGCATGATCACCACCGTTCCCACCAGGAAGAGGACGTTGCCCACCCACGCCAACGCCATCTCAGCGGCGATCCGCTGGATCTCGCCGATGTCGTTGTTGATACGCGAGACGATGTCGCCGAGCTTCGTGTGAGCATAGAAGCGAGGCGACAACCGCTGCAGGTGGCAATACACGTCAAGCCGCATGTCGAAGAGGATCTCCGCCGACACCCGCGTGTAGCGCAGCCCGCTGATCACGTTGAGGGCGAATCCCAGCAGGGTCGCGACCGAAAACAGGCTCACGACGCGGACCAGGGCGCTCATGTCGCGCCCGAGGAGGGCGTTGTCGAGCAGGTCCTTGGAAAGATACGGCAGGTACAGCGACAGCCCGGTGCTCACGAAGCTGAGCACCGCGACCAGCAGGAGACGCCGCCAATACGGCAGCACGTAGCGGAGGGCGCGGCGCAAATCCAGATCAGCCGTGGGATCGTCGGTCGGGCTCACGACGGGGGCTCGGGTCAGGGGATCTGCGCCGGGTCGGCGGGTAGAACGACGAAGCCGGTCATGTCGGCATCCAAGGTAACCGCGCGAACGAAGTCGAACGTCTCGGCGTCGTACACGTCGATCGTGTTTCCGGCCCCATGGACGTACAACAGCTCGCCGTTCGAGCTCGGCGTCAAGCTCATGCGCGGCCGACCCGGAAACGACCGCCGGCTGAAGACCCGGCGGCTTTCGAGATCGAAAGTCCAGATCTCGTAGTCACCGATCTGCGACCGCAGCCCGTACGCCTTGGTGCGGTCCGGCGCCAGGGCAAAACCGACGCCGATGCTGGGACCGAGGGTGTAGAAGTCGACCGATTTCTCCGGCAGGTTGATCCTCGCCACCCCCATCATGCGGCGTCCGTTGACCGGATCGGTGGTACGGAACAGGCCGGTGTAGAAGCCGGGCTCCTCGTAGAGGCTCTGGTTGAACCCGAGGCTGAGGCGCGCCATCCCGGTCTCGAAGGGCATCGAGATCTCCCACTTGTCGACCTCCTCGAAGCTCTCGAAGTCGTAGACCAGGAGATCTTCGGCAAGGAAGTACATCAGGGTCCCATCGGGAGAGAACATCACGTTGACGCGCTCGCGCACCTCGCCGTCCGGCCACGGAAACTGGCGCACGAACTCGCGGGTTTCGACGTCATACTGCCGAATGACGGGCTCGCTGATCTCCCAGCGATCGACGAGCTTGGTGTCGGTGCTGGTCAGCACCATCAGGTAGCGCCCACCGGGGTGGATGGCGACGCTCCAGATGCGCACCTTGGCGTTGTCCGTGCTGAAGGTGTGCACGCCGATCGACTGTCGCGCCTCGATATCGAAGATCTCGATGTTCTCGAAGTCGACGCTGATGGTGTAGAAGCGCTTGCGATCGGGCGACAACCGCATGCCGCGCGGGATCCCGGCGGTCGCCTGGATCTTGCCGACGAGTGTCATCGTCGCCTCGTCCATGATGTGGATCGCCTCGTCGTAGCCAGCCATGTAGATCGTCGCGTTGCCGCCGCTGACCGGCTCCTGGGCGCTCGGACCCATCGGAGTTTCGACACGGATCGCTTGGGCGGCGGGGACCGTCGCCAGAACAAGCAGCGCGCCGCTCGCGGCACAGGCACCGACAAGCGTCAAGCGACGACTCGGGCGCTGCGGAGCGTTCACGGGAAGATTATGTCGAGGCTGCGCCAGTCCTTTTGGGCGGCGGCGCACTTGCTCGTCCAGTCGGGAGAGTGGTTGAGCTGGTCGGGAACGTGGGCCGGCCAGAAACAACCCAGGTGACAATCGAAAAGGTCGCGTTCGACCGGTTGGCAGAGCCCCGCCGTGCCACCGCTCCGATCGACCTCCCACCCCGGCGAAAAGACCAGAGAGCAGCCCATCGGGATGTGCGGGCTGTCGGGCTGCTGCGGCACGGTGTAGCCCCGCGGCTGGCCGCTCAGCGCGACGACATCGTGCTCCAGATAGTGCTCGATCTTCCCGGCCTTCTGATTGATCGGCTGCAGATGCTTCATCGTCTTCCTAGCCGTCAAAGATGGCGAGGTAGCCGGGATTGCGCTCGGCAAGCTCGCCATAGATTCGCAAACAAGTGTCGGTCCACGAGCGGATCCACTCGCAGTAGTGAAGATTGGGGCGCGCCGTCGTACCGTATCGCGTGTAGGCCTCGTGGTAGCAACCGCCCGAGCACAGCGGCCGCGCCCAGCAGGTGTGACAATCGGTCTTGTTAGCCAGATGGTGCTTCTCGAGGAACTCCTGCTGCAGGCCGTGGTCGATCCCGCTCTCGACCGTTCCCAGCTTGTGCTCGTCGGAGCCGGCAAAGCGGTGGCAGAGCGCAACGTCGCCATCGGTTGCAACGCCCATCAAGCCGAGCCCGGCGCCACACGGGTAGGCCTTGCTGACGCCCTTGTGGATCTCCTCGATGGTGTCCTTGATGTTGGAAAAACCGTGGTGGCGATTTTCCAATGCCGCTTCCAGGAAGTCCTCGGCGAGCTCGTTGAACTGATCCAACATGGCGGTGAAACCTTCGTCGCCGATCGCGTAGTCGCGACTCGAGGAGCTAGTTACCGGCGCGAAGCCGACCTCCCAGAAGCCCATCTCCTCGGTCAGATGCTTGTAGATTCGCATCACGTCGAGGACGTTCCGGGTCAGCGTCACCCGGGCGCAGATCGGCCGGCTCTTGTGCCGCCGCAACAGCTCCCGCACCTTCGGGGCGACGACGTCGTAGGTTCCGCGGCCGTTGCCCTTGAAGACCCGGAGCTCGTCCTGCATCTCCTTGGGGCCGTCGATCGAGACCGTCACCCCGATGTCGTTGTCGGCCAGCCACTCGATGATGTCGGCGCGCAGCAGCGTGGCGTTGGTCGTCAGGCTGAACCGGATGCCCTTACCCATCTCGGCGGCGCGCCCGCGAGCGTACTCCACCGTCTTTTGCAGCACCGGGAAGTTCATCAGCGTCTCGCCGCCGAAGAACGTCAGGTTCACGGTCTCGATGTCTCGTGATTCCTCGAGCATGAACTCGACGCTCTGGCGCGCCGTCTCTTCGCTCATGAACTTGGGCTGCGCACCGTTTTCGGTGTCGACGATCTTGTCGTCGCCGTACTCGTAGCAATACCCGCAGCTCAGATTGCATTGGTTGGTGACGTTCAACACCATCGTCGTCAGCGGAAACGGTGTCGGCGGCATCTGCCGGCTCATCGGTTCCTGCAGCACGCCGGCCTCGCCGATGGCGTGAACCTGCATGAGCTCGTTGACGGTCTGACGAACGTCGTCGGGTACAAAGCGGTCGGCGAGATCGTCGGCGAGGTCGTCAGCCGACATTCTCCGCTCGCCGAGCGCATCGAGGACCGCCGCCGAGGTCTCGTCGAGGCCGAACACCGCGGCGCTCGGCACCATGTAGACGAAGCGCCGGCCGGCGGCCTCGAACGGGTGGTACTCGCGCGTGGTGAGCGCTACTGCGGTGCGAACCGTCATCGGCCAGGCTCCCAGCCCCGCATGTTGAGGTACAGGGGGACGGTGACGATCAGAAGGGCGCGGCCGCGCAGGGGCCGGCCGAGCTCCTCGGATTCGTAGGTCGCCACCGCCCAGACGTCACCAACGTTGTTGCGGTTGCCGCTGCGCCCCGGATTCGGGCCGTCGAGGGCCGGGGTGAACAAACCGTCCGCCCCCAGCTCGCCGACGAAGTCGATGTCATCGTCGTCGAAGGTCGCCGAGTACTCTTCGAGGCTCCAGGTCACATCGAGGGCCCCGAGGTCGAGATCATCGTCCGTTCCGGGCTCGCCGTCGGGACCGTTCGACACGCCGATGGCCTCGAACTGCGCGAACTGCTTGGGGGCGACAACGCCGCCGACCCGCGCCATGCCGGCCTGCGGCGTGACCCGAACCGCATCGACGGTGTCGAAAACGACGAGCGCTTCGGGGCGCGCCGCAGCGCCGACGAACAGGTCGCGCTTGCCGATGGCGGCGTCGGTGGCGACCGAAGCCCGCAGGCGAATGGCGTCGGCGCCGGCGTCGATGATCTCGGTGACGACGACCCGCGGGCCGAAGTCGATGTCGGCCGGCTGAACGTCGGTCGGCAAATTGATGCCGTAGATGGTCAGCTCCTCCATCTCGGCGCCGGTCCGCAGCGCCACGGGATAGACACCGGTGATCAGCGGTCCGTCGGCTCGATACAGGGTCACGTCGAGGCCGATCTCGTCGTAGGCGCCGGTGAACCAGCGCCCCGACATGCGGCGCCAATCGCGCTCGATGAACATCACTTCGCGCATCGAATCTCCCTCGCCCGGGTCGGTACTCCGCCCTCGCCACTGGAAGCCGGTGTAGACGTTGGCGCTCCCGGTGCGCGTCGTCGCCTCCCCCGAGCGCACATTCGTCAGGGTGGCCTCGGTAGTGAACTCACCCTCGCTGCCCTCGACCGGCGTCACGTCCACGAACCCGTACATCGGACCGGAAAAGGCGGAGTGCCCGGCGATTCCCCAGCGCCCGCCGAGGCGGGGCGCCCGACGGTTCGCCGACCATGCCGTCCACTCGTCGGTCTCGAGCGGGTAGGTGGCAGCGAGATGGTCAATTGCCTTCTCCATCGGGTGGCGGGAGTCGGACGGCCCGTCGCCGTCGGAGCTCGGCGGCCCCCGCCGTCGGAAGCCGGGGTTGCCCTGGGTATCGACGAGCGGGTAGTAGCCGCGGTGCATCGCCACCAGCAGCTCCCATTCCTCTTTCGTCCGGCGCTGCGTGATCACACGCCCCATCGAGTGGCACTGGATGCACAACACTTCGGTGTCGTCGTCTTCGTAGTCGTAATCGATGACCCGGCGCTCTGCTTCGAAGAAGCCCGGGCGCGCCTCTTCAGGCGCCAGGCCGTGCTCGTCAGCCAGGTAGCGGACGATGTCGCGGGCTACGTCGGGCTCGAGCTCGACGTCGTTGAGCAGGACCATGCGGCGGATCGTTTGCTGCCAGCCTTCCGGTGTCTTGCGCTCGTAGGAGATTCGCGTCATGCGGCCCGCGTCGTCCATGGCGTGACAACTCACGCAATTCGAGACCGTGGCGGCGTGCTCGACCGCAATACCGACGTCGCTCCCTTCTTCGTCCTGAGACGAGCTTTGCGGCGACACTGCGATGGAGTCGCGCGGCGAAAGGAGCGCGGCGGCGAAAAAGATCAGGCTGCCGATGACCAGCATGTAAGCGACCGGGATTCTCGGTTCTCTGGGTTTCGTCGTCATCGGGCGCCCTTGCGGATGATTGCCGCCCTGTTTTTAGCACATCGCGTCGTTTCGCAACACGTCTTTGGCGAGCAATACCGACAGCGCACCGAGGAAATCCGGTAGCGGCACCGGCGGGCAAGTCTGGTTGTAGCTTTCGAAAAGGTCGGGAACCTGGTCGTGTTCACCCGCCAGATCCACGACTCGGCGAACGTCGACGCCACGCAGGAAACGGAGCCCTTCGGGCACGGACGGGGTGACGAGATGATCCTCCAGCACGATCTTGCGATCCCCGATCACCGCAGACTGAATCACCTCGGTCTGCGGTGTAACCACCAAGCGAATGGATGGACTGGCCTTCAACGCCTCGAACGCCGCCAGAACACTCGGATCGTCGCGGAACCGTGCGATGTCAGGCTCGCCCGGGAATTCTTCGTGGCGCTGGGCGCGGCCGGTCCAGAAGGCGTGCTCTTCGTCGGCCGCCACCTGATCGAAAAACCCGGCCGCCTGGCGCCGAAAGGCCTCGTAGACCTGACGCTCGTGGCCCTCGAAGATCGATCGCGCCGCCTCGGCCAGCGCCGCGTCGCTCAAGACGGTGTTCGATACGATCGCCGCCAGCCAGGCCGACCCGAGCGCCTTCTTGACGCCGAACGACGACAGTGGATCGATCGACGAAGCGGCATCGCCGACGAGCAGGAACCGATCCCCGGCAACACTTTTGGCGTGGTACCCCGAGGCATCGCAGCCCCATGGGTCGGAGTCCATCGTCGCCCCGTGCAGAAGCCGGCCGAAGCACGCGGCGCGCTTCAGGCTCGCCACGTAGCGCTCGCCGAGATCGCCGCTCGCCGGGTCCGACACCCGGGGGTCGAGCATGCAGGTGAAATACCGCAGGCCGGGTTCGACCGGCACCGACCACGCCCAACCGTCGGTGAACGATTCGACCAGGGTATGGCTGTCGTCGGGAACCTCCCAGCCGCCGTCGCTGTGCCAGGTCCCGACGAGCGCGATCGTTCGAGCGTCGGCCTCCACCCGCAGGCCCCGATCCTTAGCCACCACTCCCTGCCGTCCCGACGCATCGAGAACCATGGCGGCGTTGACCTCGAACGGCACGCCATCGACGTCGCCGGTCAGTCGGGCTGGCTCTCGCTCAACGTCTGCCTCGCGCACCGTCGCGTCGCGGATCACCTTCGCCCCGGCCGCCTCGGCCCCCGACAGCAGGACGCGGTCGAAATCGCGATGGCGCACCTGATAGCCCGCTGTTCCACCGGCGAATGCCCGTGAGCGAGGCTCCTTGTCGCCCCACCACACCGTGTTTCCCGTCGAGCGGATGAAGCCGGCGGCATCGACGGCGTCGAGAAGCCCGATCTCGGCCAGCAGCTTGGCAACGCTGGGAGGCAACGAGACGGCGAGGTTTCGCGCCGGGTCGCTCGGGGCGGTGACCAGCACCACGTCACGACCCCATAGCGACAGCAGGCGGGCGACCGCCGCCCCGGCGGGTCCCCCGCCGATGACCGCGACCTCACATTCATGGACGATCGGGTTCAAAGGGCCTTAGGGTGTTAGATTTCACCGATCCTATCTTCTCCGGGTTTAGCAGGGTGCCCCGAGAGACTCGTGGCGGGCACGCCGGAAGTTCTTCAGTACCCGTTGGAGCATCTCAGCACCCGTTGGAGCATCGATGAACCGTACTCGACGCCGGATGGGTTTCACCCTTGCGGTGCTGGCTTTCGCTGGCGCCTCCGCGACCCCGATGAGCGCCCAGCAGCAAGTCTCCCCCCTACCCTCGGGCCGCCTGGCCTTCGGCGCCTTCGAAGCGGAGTTCGCCGCCGACGGCGCCTTTTCGATCGAGGGGGAGGGATGGCCGACCCTGGCCGGCACCTGGGAAGCAGCGGGCTCGCTGCTGGTCCTGACCCTTTTGGAAGCGCCCACCGGATGCGAGACGCCCGGCCGCTACGAGTTCCACGTCGAAGACGGCCGCCTGAGCCTCTCGGCGGCGGGCCCCGACGACTGCATGCTGCGCCGCATGATCCTCGACGGCAGCACCTGGCGCCCGGCGGGCGAAGTCGAGGCGATCCCGGCGCACCGAATCACCCATGCGGTCGCCACCGAGCCGGTGGCGCTGCCCGAGCCCACCGACGCCGAAGGTAGCTGGCCCTCGTTCCGCGGGCCGAACGCCGCCGGCATCGCCGAGAATCAGAATCTCCCGGACGAGTGGAACGGCGAAACCGGCGAAAACATCCTCTGGAAAACAACGATCCCCGGCCTCGCACACTCGAGCCCCGTGGTGTGGGGCGATCGAGTGTTCGTGACCAGCGCCATCAGCCGCGACGAGGGGGCCACGTTCCGCCCCGGCCTGTACGGCGACGGCGACGCCTCCACCGATCGGACGTTTCATCGCTGGATGATCTACGCGCTCGACAAGAACAGCGGCGAGATCCTCTGGGAGCGCGTCGCCTACGAGGGCACCCCGATCGACAAGCGCCACGTGAAGTCGACCTACGCCAGCTCGACTCCAGCCACCGACGGGCGCATCGTGGTGGCGTCGTTCGGGTCGCAGGGCCTGCACGCCTACACCGTAGACGGCGATCACCTCTGGTCTCTCGACGTCGGCCGGATCGACGTCGGCGCCTACGACATCCCGACCTTCGAGTGGGGCCCGGCGAGCTCACCGATCATCTGGAACGGTGTCGTGTTCGTGCAGTACGACACCCAGGAAGATTCGTTCCTGCTGGCGCTCGACGCCCTAAGCAGCGACTTGTTGTGGAAGGCCGAGCGCCATGAGCTTCCGTCCTGGGGCACGCCCAACGTATACGAGGGGGCCGGCGGGCCCGAGCTCGTCACCAACGCGGCGAACTACATTCGGGGCTACGACCCAATCAGCGGCCGTGAGCTCTGGCGCCTGGGCGGCAGCTCGAAGATCACCGCCCCGACGCCGATCTTCACCGACGATCTGATCGTCGTCGCCAGCGGCCGGGGTCCCGAGAAGCCGATCTTCGTTGTGCGTCCCGGGGCCCGCGGCGACATCACGCTGGAAGACGGTGAAACCAGCAACGACGACGTGGTCTGGAGCCGGCAACGCCGCGGCCCGTACATGCCGACGCCGCTCATCTACGACGGCATCCTTTACGTGCTCGGCAACAACGGTGTGTTCGACGCCTACGAGCTGGAAAGCGGCGAAGAGATCTACCGCAGCCGCGTGCCGCACCTAGGCAGCGGTTTTTCCGCTTCACCGGTCGGAGCCGACGGCAAGATCTACCTGTCGAACGAAGACGGTGACATGTTGGTGATCGCTGCGGGCCGCGAGTTCGTCCACCTCGCCACCAACCCGATGGGCGAGCTGCTGATGGCAACGCCGGCGCTCTCCGACGGCGTCATGTACGTGCGCTCCGTTAACAGTCTGTTCGCGATCGGCCGCTAGCCGCCTCGTCGTGGATGGACGTCAAGACCATCATCGCCGCCGGCCGCGCCGACCTCCGCCTGCCGCCCGCGCCCACCTGTTCGATCCGTATTTGACCCGCGACGCTGCGGCGATGCTGGGGTACGACCTGGAGTGGCCGGATCAAGTCGGTGCAGGAGTACACGCCGCGCTTCGAGTTTCATTTCGGGGGCGAGAAGTAGCGAGCGGCGGCGCGACGGTGTTGCTGGTCGCGGGCGCCGGCGCTGGCCGTCTCTTCTTGGTGAAGGAGAAGAGATGGCAACGGCGAGAACTGCCGGTCTGTACCGGCCCCGGCGTCCGGAGCGTACGGTGTTGTACCGCGTGCTGGCGCAGCACTTCGAGCGCTTCGTGCAAGTGTACGACGAGCGCTTCGCCCCCACCCACGGGCCGTTGACCCGGGGTGCCCAAGAGGCCGTCTACCGCTACCTGGACCGCGGCATCTTCGCCAACGGCTTCGCTATCCACCCCCCCCCCTCGCCCGACTTTGAACCACGCTGCCGACGATCGCCTGTCCACCTTGGGCTACGGTTACATGCTCGACCGTGACCCGTTGCTCTGTCTGTTTTACCTCGGTACTTGGAAAGGGCTTCGACCAGCTCGAGGGCCTCTGCGGCGCCGCTAGTGCTCCTGTTCATGAGTACGATGAGGGTTGCGGACGCTGCTGCGGGGGAGTTACAGACTCCGCAGTGCCGTCAGCGGATCAACACTGGTCGCACGACGCGCCGGCAGGTAGCTGGCCAGTAGGGCGACCCCGAGCAGAAACACTGTTACCGTCGAATAGGTCACCAAATCGGTCGAGCTGACGTCGAGCAGCATGTTGGAAAGTCCCCGGGAAACCAGCAGCGCCAGCAGAATCCCGACGCCGAGCCCGACACTCGCCAGCGTCATTCCTTGCCGCACGACCATCTTGAGGACATTCCCGGAAGCGGCGCCGAGCGCCAGCCGCACGCCGATCTCGTGGGTGCGCTGGTTGACGGAGTAGGAGATCACGCCATACAGGCCGATCGAGGCGAGCAACAAGCCGACCAGGCCGAAACTACCGACCATTAGAGCAGCGACCCTGACGATTCCCAGGGCGGTGCCGTCTTCGAGGTGTGTCTGCATCGTGTTGACGTCGTATACCGGTATGTCGGGGTCGAGCGCCGTCACCTCGGCGCGTACCGACGCCGCTAGCGAGGATGGCTCGACATCGGTATGCACGAACAGCGTGGCCGGCGATGAATAACGCTGCGCCATCGGCACGTAGAACACCAGCCGGTTCTCCTCCCAGATGAATATTAGCTTGGTGTCGACGGTGACGCCGACGACCTCGATCCAAGGACCCTCCGCGCTGGTGGCAAAACGCTTGCCGATCGCTTCCTCGCCGGGCCACAGCGTGCGCGCCATGCTCTCGTTCACCAACGCCACGCCCGGAGCATCGGCCGAATCCTGTGCGGTGAAGCCGCGACCGCGCAGCACCGGGGTGCCGGCGGTGCGGAAGTAGTCCGGTCCGACGACGTTAAGAAAGGCCGCCAGCGTTTCGCTTTCTTCCGTGGCCCACCGGCCCTCGAGACGAACCACGTTGATGACGGCCCTGCCACCGAAGGGCACGAAGCCTGAAATGCTGGCCTCGACCACGCCCGGCAAGGCTTGCACGCGCTCGGCCAGGTCCTGGTAGAGCTGCTGCGCCCGTTCCTCCTCGTATCCCGAAAGACCAGGATCTACCGAGACCATGAGCGTGTTTTCAACGCGAAAGCCGATGTCGAGGCTGCGCGCGTTCTGCAAGCTGCGCAGAAACAGACCGGCCGCCACCAACAGCACGAGCGACACGGCGACTTGCGCCACGACCAGTACGTTCCGTAACCGCTGACCGCCGGAGCGCCCCTTGGCCGCGCGGCCGCCTTCTTTCAAGGTGTCGACAAGGCTGGTGCGCGAGGCACGCCATGCCGGCAATCCGCCGGCGATCAACCCGGTGACGATGGCCATGCCGAAAGCGAAGAGGAAGACGCGATAGTCCGGAGCGAGGTTGAAGCGGATGGGGATGTCGATCGGAAAATCTTCAGCCCCGCTGGCCAGGTAGTTCGACGCCCAGATGCCGAGCACGACGCCGACCGCACCGCCGAGGAACCCGAGAATCGTGCTCTCGCTGATCAGCTGCCGGATGATGCGGAAACGCCCAGCGCCGAGCGCCACGCGAATGGCAATTTCCTTTTGGCGCGTCGAGGCCCGTGCGATCAGCAGGTTGGCGATGTTGGCGCAGGCGATCAGCAGCACCAGGGCTACCAGCCCCATGAAGATCGCCGCGACCGCCGGCAGCATGCTGGCCGTCGCCACCTCGGGACGCGCCATAGTCTCTGGCACGACGACCAGATCGACGGAGCGGTTCGCCTGCGGGTACTCGCGCTCGAGTTCGTCGGCCAGCGCGTTGAGCGAGGCCGCAGCCTGCGCCACCGTAACCCCGGGCTGCAAGCGGCCCATCGAGCGAAAGATTTTGCTGGCGCGCGCCTCGAGCAGGCCGGCGAGGTCGGGGCCCATCTGATCGATCATCATGACGGAGACGTAGCCGTCCACGGCGATCATGAACTCGGTGCCTGGAAAATCCTCTGGCGCAACGCCGATGATCGTGAACGGATAGCCGTTGAGCTGCACTGTGTGGCCGATGACGTCGGGGTCGCCACCGTATTCACGCTGCCAGTAGCCGAAGTCGAGCACCATGACGGGCGCGCCGCCCTGGACCCGCCCTTCCTCCTCGTTGAACGTGCGGCCGTGAACCGCGGATACCCCGAGCATGTCGAAGTAGTTGCCGCTAACCATCTCCACCCAGGCGCGCTCGGCCGGGCCCTCGTCGCGCAGGCTCACCGGCTGCGGAACATAGACGATCATGCCCTGTAGAACGTCCGTTCTTTCGCGATAGTCGAGGTAGTTGGGATAGGAGATGCCAATCGGAAACTCGACTAGCTCCGTCTGGCTGGCGATGACGACGAGTTGCTCGGGCTGCTCCACTGGAAGCGGTCGAAACATGAAAGCGTTCACGACGGTGAAAATCGCCGTGTTGACGCCGATGCCCAGCCCAAAAGTCAGCACCGCAACGGCGGTGAAGCTTTTGGAGCCGAGTAAGCCGCGCGCGGCGTAGCGGAAGTCTTGTAGCCAGATGTCCATGAGTTGCTCCAGTGTCGGTCGCGACGTCGGTGAGAGAAGCTCGCGCCCGTGCCGGCGAGAGGCGCGGGCCTCGCGCCACGCGTCGGCGGTGCTTGCCGCAGGAACGCGCAAGAGAAAAAGGAGAGCCTGCTTCCAAGCCCACAACCGGACCGGCTGATTGCCATCCATCCGGGCGCGGAGCCCTTCGTCGAGGTCGTCTCGCACCTCGTCGCGGCGCGATCTCGGCACGCAGCGAACGGCGAGCGACATCGCAAGGCCCGCCAGGATTGGGGGTGTGCGCGGCGTGGAGGTTGGCGAGTTTCTGCTGCTCACCGGCTCGTCTCCACCCCTTCCCACATGTTCAACAGCGCGTCGCGCGCGGCGCGTAGCTCCTCGAGGGAATGCGGCAGCACCTCGTAGTGGCGCTTGGAGCGGCCGCCGCGCTCGGGGATCGGATCGCCGAGGCGCGAGCTCACGTAGCCCTTCTTCTCGAGTCGCTTGAGAGCGACGTAAACAGCGGCGTGCGACGCGTTGCGACCCGTACGGCTCTCGATCTCGGCGATGATCGGCACCGAGTAGGCGTCGGGGCCAAGGCGAACACAAGCCAACAGCACGAGCTGTTCGAACTCACCGAGCGATTGTCGCGGCATCGTGTGTCTTCTTTCCGGTAAGACGGTGGCGGCTGGCAGGCCACCCACGCGTCTCGGGGTCACTAATGCTTAGCATTGCTAGACATATTACGACACTACGAACCCCACCACACGGAAGTTTCGTTATTGGACGGTCAGGTCATGCCGTTCAACGGCGCAGGAGCGAATAACTTTGGCCGCTCTCACGCGGGAATAAAAATGGGGCACATCGAGAGGCCCAGACGGTGCCGGATCGAGTTTTGAAAAAAGCCGCGCCCCGCCGCCCCCCTCTCCTCCGCGATCACTGCGACTTCAGTTACCTCTGGTCGGAGTTTTTCCGGGGCAAGTAGTCAGTTGGAAGCCTGGACGAAGCCCGGCCCCTGAATCTGTGCGGTGGTCCCTATCCAGTGCTTATCGAGGAACTCGAGCCTGCCCCCTGGTACTCGAGCGCTTATCGCTCGATGAGGCCAGTGGCGACATCCTCTACCGCACTCGTCCGTCACGAGCCGCACACCCCGAGGGCGAGGTCGCCCGCTGGGACGTCTACGAGCTCATCGCCCGGGTGCTCGATCATCTACCCCCGCCGCGCCAGCAGCTGGTGCGCTACTGGGGCTACTACTCCAACGTCTCACGCGGCAAACGCCGCGCCGCGCTGCCGCGCAACGCCTTGTCGCCGCCGGCGAGACCTCCGACCTCGGCTCTGCCGCCGGCATCTCCACCGCCTTACCTCCTGGAGACGACGAGCCCTTCCGCCGTCGCGCCCGGCTCACCTGGGCCGCCCTCATCAAGAAGGTCTACGAAATTGACCCCTTGCTGTGTCCCTTCTGCGGCGCTGAAATGAAGATCATCGCTTTCATTACCGAGCACCCGACCGTCTCCCACATCCTCGAGCATATCCACATGCCGCCGCAGCGCCCCGAGCCGCTGGCGCATTCCCCGCCGCTCCAGGACGAGCTGCTGTACGCCTGAGAATCTATATGCACCGCCGCACCCGCTGACCCGACCTGTGCCCGCGCCTCGCCCTTGAACGCCTTGCCGGCGACCCGGATTGCGCTTCTGTCACCTGATCCGGCCAAGCACTCCGTGCTCCGGATTCCTTCCTGCCGCTGCCTTCCCATGATTCCAACCGGCTTCAATCTCTCTGAAGTGCTCCCCTTCGCGAACTCCGAAAAAGGAAATTCCTATCCTTCTTACGAGCCTGCCGGCAACCCCGCCTCAACAGCCACAAGCGGTGGGCTCAGCCAGACCCATCCACCCAAATCCGTAGGGTTGTGTGCTACCCGGCACACCTTGGCAGATACCGCCAGGACAACTGCCTACGCATTCATCCGGCTGTATCGCTTTCGTCGAAAGGTTGCATGCAAAGTTGCTGTTGAAAGCACTCCTCAACTCTTCACCAACGATGATCACAACGCCTACGACAACAATCACCTTGGTTACCGTTGCCGTTGCAACGCCCTTTAGAAATACGCCAACCTTTACAAGGGCCGGGTGCACGTTGTGCTGGTAAACAAACTTGCTGCCAGGTTCAAGCTTTACATAGGAAAACCCTTGGGACTCACGAGTCTGGTCCATAGATTCGACGAAGAGGACGACTCTTTCCTGAGATGTGTTCTCGAAGACAAGTTCCTCGAACAACGTTGGCTCCGTTCCCTCGGGATATATCAAGAATTGTCCTTCCGAGAGATCAAGAGAGCCGGCGGTCGGTGAGATTCTCCGACTGGGAGAGCGAAGTACAGCCGCGATGTCGTCAACGTCTGTTTCCAGGTATTCGGCAGCAGCAACCATTGCGCCGAACACAATATAGGGGCCAGCGTCCTCCACTGTTGGATTGGCCCGCAAAGCAGCTAGTGGATCTTCAACGCTTCGATCGCATCCGCCAGCCATCAGCAATACAGCGAGTAACACGCCGCCAGTCTGCATTTTCGCAAGCGATCCTAACGTCAGTATGCCCTTCATAGTCTTTTTCTCCCCATAAAGTAAAACTGACTAGATTCCAACAATTTTGGTTGTTGAACACCGGGGCCTGAACCCCGATCAATGGACACTCAAACGGCCTTTCTGTTGTGACCTGGCAGATCGGGAGTTGAGGTTGTTCACGTAAGTCAAAGGCGCTTGGTAATCGAGCAGCGAGGCGATCACGCCGACCGACGCGAAGCCCAGCGGGCCGATCACCCGCAGGCACGAAAAGCCCGTCTCGGAATGCACGCCGGCGGGGATCAGCCGCTCCTCGCAAACGATCGACAGCTCTTCGGGGGTCCGCGCGACGCTCCAGAAGCCCCCGCCGTCGACCCACACCGGCACCAGGGCCTTCGCTCCGAACTTGCATATTCCGTAGTTGCGCTGCAGCACCACGAGCTCATGAGAGCGCGCCGGATCATTCATGCATCAGCTCCGCGGATCCCCGTGGATCCTTGCTGACCCGAAGAGCGAGTCTGGCGCACACAAGCAGGATGATTCAATCGCCACCCTGCCCCTCGTCCTTTTTTTCCTTGTCGTCGCCCTTCTCGGGCCGCTCCCAAGGCT
The DNA here is from genome assembly GCA_022563115.1 of Acidobacteriota bacterium. GTDB lineage: Bacteria > Acidobacteriota > UBA890 > UBA890 > UBA890 > UBA890. The sequence continues at coordinate 18,530 of JADFNY010000004.1, forward strand.
CCCACTCCTCGCCCAACACGTACTGCTGCATCCACTTGATCTCCTCGATGTCGCGGATGCGCTGGTGCTTCGGCTCGCGGAAGCCGTGCGGCTCGCGCGGGAACTTGATGTAGCGAACCGGGGCCTTGCCGGTGTCCTTGATCGCGGTGAAGAACATCATCGACTGCTGCTCGGTGTCGGTGGTGTCGTTGATGCCGTGGATCAGCAGGGTCGGGGTGATGACGTTGGTCACGTGGGTCAGCGCCGATTGGTTGCGCCAGGCTTCCGGGTTGTCCCACGGGGTGCCGCCGATGTGCCAGAGACGGACGTCGTGGTTGAAGCCGGGGCCGTACTCCGACGTCCAGTCGTAGACGCCGGCGCCGATCGACGCTGCCTTGAAGCGGTCGGTCTGGGTGATCGTCCAGCCACCGAGGATGCCGCCGTAGCTCCAACCGCGCACGCCCATGCGCTCCGGGTCGGCGATGCCGTCGGCAATCACCTTGTCGACACCGGTCATCAGGTCCTGGAAGTCGCCGAAGCCGATGCCGTCATCGCGCCCGAACGTGTTGCCCTCGCGCAGGTAGTCGGTGTAGCCACTGGAGCCGCGCACGTTGGGCGACAGCGAGGCGTAGCCGAGGCCCGCGTAGATGTGGTAGCTGGCGCGAAAGCTGTTGGTGAACGAGCCCGCCGGGCCGCCGTGGATGTTGAGCATCAGCGGCACCGTATCGCCCTCTTCATAGCCAACCGGCAGGTGGAGCAACCCTTCGATCGTCATACCGTCGTGGCTCTCCCACTGGATGACGCGCATCGCGGCGAGCTGCAGCCCATCGATCTGGGGGTTGGCGTGGGTCAGGCGAACCGGCTCGGAGCCGTCGATGAAGCCGACCCAAAGATCTGACGGCGTGTCGTAGTCGGAAAACGAGTACACGTACTTGGTCCGGTCGGCCGACCACGAGCTGAGATTCATCGAGCCGTCGAAGTCGGTCAGCTTCTCGAACTCGCCGGTGTGAGCGTCCATGCGGAACAGGTTGGTGTTGGCGCCCTGTTGCCCGGAGAACAGCAAGTGCCCGCCGTCCGGCGTCCATACCGCCCGTCGCGGGCTGCCCTCGAATCCGCCCGACAGCAGGCGATGCTCGCGCAGCGTCGGGTCGAGCAACCAGATCTTGGTGTTGCGGTTCATCCATTCCTGGTCGTCGCCGGCGGTGAACGTGAACATCTTGCCGTCCGGCGACCACTCGGCGACCGACTCGGGAGCGTTGTTGTCGGTCAGCCGAGTCTTTTCTCCGGTGGCGAGATCCATGACGTAGATCTCGTTCTTGTCGGCGTCATTGCGGCGGTTGGTGTAGCGCGCCGTAAAGGCGACGTGGGTCGAGTCGGGCGAAATGTCGAAGCCACCGAGGATGAACTCCTCGTCGGTGATCTTGGTGATCTCACGGGTCTCGATGTCGAACACCCACAGGTTGCTCCAGTACGAGCGGTTTTGCCCGTTCGGACCCTCGTCGACGAAGATCACGTCCTCGTCCTCGTTGATGATCGTGCTGTCGTCATCGGGACGCTTGTCGGTGGCCGAGAAGAAGATCTTGGTGGAGTCGTCCGACCACTTGTAGCGGCCGACGCCGGTCTCGTGTTCGGTGAGCTGTACCGCCTCGCCGCCGCTGGTCCGCAACCAGAAGATCTGCCGCTCGTCGTCGACGCTGCGGGTGAGCGACAGGTACTTGCCGTCCGGTGAGAACTGGAACGAGCCGCCCCCCTCCTCGCCGATGTACTCGAAGGCTTCGCCGCCACTCGCAGGGATCATGTACCACTTGGTCTGGCGCTCGTTCTCGCCCCAATCGAGCTCGCTCTTGGAGAACAGCACCCACTCGCCGTCCGGCGACATGAGCGCGCCGCCGACGCCGACCATGTCAAGGGCGTCGTCGACGGTCATCGGGCGCGGGCCTTGCGACTCGACGGCCTCCGCCTGCTGTTCATCCTGAGTTAGCAGGCCGTGGTGAAAGTGTGATGGCTCTGGCGGGCCGCCGCTGAACAGGGCCACGGCTGTAACCACGATCAGTCGTCGCATGTAGATCTCCTTGGAGGACCTGAATGCTTGGATGCTGTGATGTCGAGGATGACAAGGATATTGACATCTCCACGCCGCGAACGTTGGCGGGACGATTGCCGCCGGCCCGAGCGCACCGTGCGTATCGCACTTTGGCCGCCGTGCGGGCAAGATAGGTCCATGAATAGCAGGGCTTCCCCCCCGCGGTTCGGTTGGGCCCTGCTGGTTGCCGGCTCAGTTTGGCTGGCGCCGGCGTTGGCGGGCGCGCAGAGCGGGCGCCCTTCGCTCCCCACACCGCCCGAGCACTATCACGAGTACGACCTGCGGAGCGCCGCACTGGCGCTCGTGCCGTGGGTCGCCCCGTACCTCGACGCTGCGACGATGCAGCGGTTCATGGGTATGGCGGGCGGCGACGGGCTCGAGAACGCGCCGGAGCTGACCCCGGAAGAGGTGACCGCGATCATCGACCGTATCGACCTGGAGCCGATGCGCATCGAGCTCATCGAACTGCTGATCCACGGCTCCAGCGTGCTCGACATGGTTCCGGAGGGCGACGAAGACTGGATCCCGATCGTACACGACTCGTTTCTCACCATCATGAGCGGGATGAGCATCGATCGCATCCGCGACCGCGTCGTCGACCAGGTGAGCCTGCCGCCCGACGCCGGACGCGGCCAACGGCTCCTCGCCTTCGGCGCCGAGACCCCGACATTCCAGAAGATCGGCCAGATTCTGGCCCGCTACCCGTGGGTTCCGGACGATCTCGCCGCCGCCCTCATAACCCTGGAGAGCGACATCGTCACCACCAACGCCGACGAGCTCGTCGCCATCATCCGCGACGAGCTGGGCGAGCAGCGGCTGCGGGAGTATCGCTTCGAGTTCGAGGACGAGGTGCTCAGCGAAGCTTCGGTGGGGGCGATCATGGGCGCGACGGTGATCATGCCGGGCGAACAAGAGCGCCGCCACGTCGTCGTGAAGATCATCAAATCGTACGCCGTCGCCGCGATCGACGAGGATCTCGAGAGCATCAACACGCTGCTCGGCGTCCTGGAGGACAACAGCGGGTTCTACGGCTTCGCCGGAACCCCACTCGTCGACATGTTCCGGCAAGTGCGGGTGGCTCTCGCGCAGGAGGTGAGGGCCGACGACGAGCGCGCTCACCTGGCCGCGGCGGCAAAGTATTTCGCCGCCGATCCCCGCGTCCTCATCCCCGCTCTGTGCCCGTGTTCGACCGCCAATGTGACGGTCATGCAGCGGATGGAAGGCGGCAAGGTCACCGATGCCTACGTCAACGATCCCGAAAAGCGCGCCGGGCTGGCGCGGCGCCTTACCGACATCATGATGTACGACGTCATGTTCGCGCCCGGAGACTCCCTCTTTCACGGTGATCCGCACGCCGGCAACGTCTTCTCGTCGCCGTCCGACGACGACCCGTACCGCATCTCGCTGCTCGATTGGGGCCTGCAGGGCCACCTCAGTAGGGAACAGAAGAGCAAGCTCCTGCAGGTCGGGCTGGGGTTGCAGCTCAAGCACGCCGAACGGCTACGCAACAACATGGACGTGCTCGTCGACGATTCGATCGATCCGGTCGCCGA
>JADFNY010000224.1 GCA_022563115.1 Acidobacteriota bacterium
CCACCGCGGCGTGGAGAATCGATGGCTGCCAGCTCGCGGGTTTCGCGGTCGATGCGGTGGTTGGTTCCGAAGCGCCCGAGCTTCTCCGCCGGCACGGCGAAGCTCGTGTCGCTCATCTCCAACGGGACAAAGAGCCGCTCGGCGAGGAACTCGTCGAGGGGCTGACCCGACACCCGTTCGATCAGGGCGCCGAGCACATCGGTCGAGATGCCGTAGTTCCAGCGCGTTCCGGGGTGGAAATGCAACGGGATGTCGCCGAGATGATCGATCATCTCGTCGAGGTTCTTGTTGCTCAGAATATTTGCTTCCCGGTAACGCTGGTCGATGACGTTGTTGCGAGCGAAGCCGTAGCTGAACCCCGAAGTGTGCGTCAGCAGGTGACGTATCGTCATCGGTCGTCGCGGCTCGACCTCGTTGCCATCCACGAGAACCTTGAGGTCGGCTAGCTCCGGAATGTAATCGGCGACCGGATCGTTTAGCTGGAAGCGCCCCTCCTCGTAGAGAATCATCGCCGCCATCGAAACGATCGGCTTGCTCATCGAGTAGATACGGAACAGCGAGTCGGGCTCGACTGTTGCGCCGGTCTCGAGGTCGAGAGTTCCCACCGCCTCGTGAAAAACGACGCGATCGTGCCGTGCGACCATGGTTACGGCGCCCGCGAGCTTGCCGGCATCGACGTACGACTGCATCAGGTCGGTGAGCCGTGTCAGCCGCTCGGCTGACATACCCACCGTGCCGGGATCCGCCCATTGTGGCGCGGCGACCGCAACGCTGCCGACCAGCGTCACAATCATCAAGATCAGGCACAAGCGAACGCTACGCTGCATCTTCGCTCTCCTACTCGTGGCCGCATGCCTTGCCGACCAATGTGACGGGGCTTTGCCCGTCAAAAGATCGGTGCGTACCCGCGGAAACGCAGCGTCAGACTAGCGGGAGTCAGCCCCCGTATTCAACGGGTTCGGTCCGTAGGCACAGCGTCGAAGCCGATCACCTTTGGCAGCAGCGGCAGGTAACCCGTCAGAACCCGCTGAGACGCTCCACCGTGGAGCCGTCCAGTCGCGTGAGCACCGCGATGAGGAGATCGACCGCGTGGTCGAAATCGCTGCGCTGGATGATGCCGGTGTGGGAGTGGAGGTAGCGCGTCGGCACGGTGATGTTCACCGACGGGCGACCGGTGTCGTAGCGCTGGATCTCCGCCCCGTCTTCACCGTAGCCGGTGAGCACGTCGCCCTGTAGCGGAATTCCTTCTTCCTCGGCCACATCGAAGAAGAAATCGCGCAGCTTGGTGTTCGGGATCATCGAGCTGTCGAGCAGGAACATGCCGGGGCCGCCCCCGAGGCGTTCCTGGGCTTGTTCGGGTCGGGCACCGGGGTAGTCGGCCGCCACGCCGGCCTCGATGGAGATGCCGAGGTCGGGATCGGCGATGTACACAGAAGTCTGGGCGCCGCGCAGGCCGATCTCCTCTTGTACCGTCGCCACCCACACGATCCGGTTCGGCGTCTGGATTTCGCCCTCGGAAATCCGCCGGGCCGCCTCCAGCATGACCGCGATGCCGACGCGATCGTCCCATCCTTTTGCCGCGTAGCGGCCGTTGGGCATGACGGTGAAGGGGCTCCAGGGCGCGACGGGATCTCCGGGCCGGATGCCCATCGCCTCGACCTCTTGTGCCGAGCGCGCGCCGACGTCGAGGAAGATCTGCTCGAGCGGCCACACCTGGTTGCGCTCGCCCGTGGGCGTCACGTGTATGGTGCGCAGGCCACTCACCGCCAGCACCGGTCCGGCGCTCCCGACGATGACCCAACGCTGGTCGGGCAGAGCCTGGCGAAGCCAGCCGCCGAGGGTCTTGAACCTGATGAAGCCGTCGGGGCGAACGTACTGCACCATCAAGCCGACTTCGTCCATATGGGCAGTGACCATGATGCGCGGCCCGTCGGCGCTACCGGGCCCTGTGGCGATGACCGATCCGAGGCCGTCGTATTCGATGGCAGCTCCTAGTTCCTCGAACTCGCGCACGACGATCTCCCGCACCGGGCCCTCGAAGCCCGGCGGGCCGGCGGCGTTGGTGAGCTCCTCCAGGAGGCGAGCGGTGCGGTCGAGATCCTGGGCGGGGGCCATGGCCACCACGACAACGACACAGATCAGGATAACGAGCAGCTTGGAGTCTCGGATCATCGACGCTTCTCCATGGGCGCGAGGGTTTGTGGGCCGGGCGTCATGCTAGCGGACGCGCGATGGTCGGTCGATGCCGAAGGCCCAGCGTTATTGGCCCAAGGGTGGAGTATGGTTGCCGCGGGTCCACTGACCATCCGCGCCGAAGTGCCGGCTGCGGCGGGAGGCAAAGTTCACATGACCAAGCGCCCCACACCGCGGGCCACAGTCCGCGCTCTCTGTGTAGTGCTCTCGATGTTCTCTCTGGCTTGCCAGGGCTCCAGCGGCGAGGAAGTGCCTGCCGCAGAAATGTCGCCTCGCGAAGCGATGCTGGCGCGTGCGGCCGAGCTCGAGCTTGACACGGTATACGTCCCGCCGCCGGGCGACGCCCTCGCCCACCACACCTCGGGCTTCGCCAAGATCCTGTGCACGGGTGTGTTCATTACCGGCCTCGACGCCGACTTCGTCGCCGAAAACATCGGTTATTTCAGCAGCCCCTACGATGAGCGAGCCAAGGTAGTCGATCGCGCCATCGATTGGGAAAACAAAGCCGTGCACCTGACGCTTCCCGACGGCGTCGTACGGACGGCCAAGGTCGTCGGCGACCAGGGCTGCGTGACGCTGCCGATCGGCGAGGATTCCGTGTATTTCACGCCGGTCGACATCGAGAGCACGCTTTCCGATCCGGCGACCACGCCGTGGCCGATGGGCGACCTGCTGTCGGACGAGCCGTTTCCGGCCGAGCTCGACGAGGAGAAGGTCGCCGCGGCCGTCGACGCCGCCTTCGAGCCCGCCGAGGGGATGACGGCGGCGCTCGTGGTGACCTGGAAGGGCCGCATCATCGGCGAGCGCTACCGCGACGGCATCACCATGCACACGCCGCTCGAGAGCTGGTCGATGGGCAAGAGCCTGACGGCGACGTTGATGGGCGTTCTCATCGAGCAGGGCGTCTACGATCTGTGGCAACCAGCTCCCGTGCCCGAGTGGCAGGGGGAAGGCGACCCGCGCGCCGAGATCCGCATTGCCGACATCATGCGGATGTCGAGCGGCCTGCGCTTCCGCAACGCCGCCGATCCCGACTTCGATCCGTCGCTTGGCTACCCCGACCACCTGTATGTCTACACCGGCACCATCAACTCGTTCGAGTACGCCGCGACCCGACCACAGCAGTGGCCGCCCAATACCGTCGGCCGCTACCGTAACTCCGATCCGGTGCTCACCAACTATCTCGTTCGCCTCGGTGTGGAAGGGCGCGGCGAAGAGTACCTGTCGTTTCCGCAACGCGCGCTGTTCGACCAGATCGGCATCCGCAACATGGTGATGGAGACCGATCCCTACGGGAACTACCTGCTGCAGGGCTACGAGTTCGGCACCGGGCGTGACTGGGCGCGCCTCGGCAACCTCTACCTGCAGGATGGCGTGTGGATGGGCAAGCGCATCCTGCCGGAGGGCTTCGTCGAGTTCGTCAGCACCGTGGCGCCCGCCTGGGAGGCCGACGGTCGCCCGATCTACGGCGGCTTCTTTTGGATCAACGGCACCGAAACCTATCCGATTCCGAAAGAGGCTTACTACATGGCCGGGGCGGGCAACCAGAAGACCATCATCATTCCTTCACACGACCTGGTGGTGGTGCGCCTCGGCCACTACAAGGGCGGGGAGCCGGGCGACGAGGGGCTGTCGAACGCTCTGGCGCTGCTGATGGGGGCGGTTCCGGAGAGTCACTAGACGTGAGCCGTCGGCGTTCATGCAAGACCCGGTCACGCCGCCGGTTCCACGAACCCTGGGAGGGAGCATGCGATCAACAAAGGTAGGGCTTCTTACTCTGCTCTTCATGGCGGGGTGCGCCCCGCAGGCCGGTCCGCCGGCGGAGACCTCGAACGCGGTCCTGTTCGAAGGGGCGCGGCTCATCGTCGGCGACGGCAGCGCAGCGGTGGAGAGCTCGGCCTTCCTCGTGGAGGACGGACGTTTCATTGCGGTCGGCGCGGCCGGAGAGATCGACCTCCCGACCGGCGCGGTACGCGTCGACCTGGCGGGCAAAACCGTCATGCCCACCATCGTCGACCTCCATTACCACCCGGGATACCTCGATGTGATGGAGATGACCAGCGCGGCGGAGAACTACACGCGGGAGAACCTCGTCGACCACCTCAACCGCCTGGCGTACTACGGAATCGCCGCGGCCCTGAGCATGGGCACCGATCACGGTGAGGCGCCGTTCGAACTGCGTCAAGAAGTGATACCGGGGGCGGCGCTGTTTCGTACGGCCGGGGCCGGAATCGCGATGCCAAACGCCGGACCGGGTCCCGCCCATTTGAAGCCGATCGCCTATGGGGTGACGACCGAGGACGAGGCCCGCATTGTGGTTCGCGAACTGGCGGGCAGAAACGTCGACATGGTCAAGATCTGGGTGGACGACCGGGGAGGAACGGTCGAAAAGCTGACCCCGGAGCTCTACGGCGCCATCATCGATGAGGCGCACAGCCAGGGTCTTCGCGTCGCGGCTCACATCTTCACCCTGGCCGACGCCAAGGCTTTGCTCCGTGCGGGGCTCGACGGCTTTGCCCACGGGGTTCGGGACATGGACATCGACGATGAGTTCATGGAGTTGCTCGCCGAACGGCCCGACGTCTTCCTGATACCGAACCTTCCCAATAGCGGACTGAGGACGGAAGACCATCTGGCCTTCTTGGGCGAGGCCCTGCCGGCCGCTGAGGTCGAGCGGATGCGCGATCAACTCGCCAACCAGACCCAGGACGGGCCGAGCACATCCTTCCAGATTCAGGCGCGCAACCTGATGCGGATGAACGCCGCCGGGGTGAGGATCGGCATGGGCACCGACGGCAGCGGCGCCGGGTGGAACGCCCACGAAGAGATGGCCGATATGGTGGCCGCCGGCATGACCCCGGCTGAAGTCATCGCCGCCGCCACCAGCACCTCGGCTGAAATCCTCGGGCTAGACGGACTGGGGACAGTGGCCATCGGCAAGAGCGCCGACTTCATCGTGCTGAACGCCAATCCGCTGGACGACATCAAGAACACGCGTGAGATCGACAGCGTCTACCTGAGAGGAGACGCGGTCGATCGCAACGGACGGAGGGCCCCATGAACCAGGCAAGAATCAGCTTGACCGCGGTTACGCTCGGCGCGGCATTACTTTCAGCCCCCGGCGTGGCGGCCGGCGCAGCGCCCCCACAAGACCTGTCGCAAGTCCAGATCGAGACCCAGGAGATCGCCGACGGCGTCTACATGCTCGTCGGAAGCGGCGGCAACATCGGGGTTTCGGTAGGCGACGACGGCGTGATCATCGTCGACGACCAGTACGCGCCGCTGACCGACAAGATTCGCGCTGCGATCGAAGCGATCACCGACAAACCGATCCTGTTCGTCATCAACACCCACTGGCACGGCGACCACACCGGCGGCAACGAGAGCTTCGGCGAGGCGGGCTCGATCATCGTCGCCCACGACAACGTTCGCAGGCGGCTGAGCAGCGAGCAGTTCTCCGGATTCTTCGGGCGGACGACGCCCCCCTCCCCCGCCGCCGCGCTGCCTGTGGTGACCTTCACGGACACGGTCACCCTCCACTTCAACGACGAAGAAATCCACGTCTTCCACGTTGACCCCGCCCACACCGACGGCGACTCGATCGTCTGGTTTCGCAACTCGAACGTCGTCCACATGGGCGACGTGTTCTTCGCCGGCCGCTATCCGTTCATCGACCTCGGAAGCGGCGGCTCCATCGACGGCATGATCGACGCGGTCAACCGGGTGCTCGCATCGATCGATACCGAGACCAGGATCATCCCGGGACACGGGCCAGTCTCCAGACTCGAGGACCTCCAGGAGTATCGCGAGGTGCTCACGACGGTGCGGGCCCGGGTGATGCGGCACATCGCCCAGGGCCACTCCATGGACGAGACGATCGCGGCCCGACCCAGTGCCGAGTGGGACGACATATGGGGCGCCGCCTTCATCAACCCGGAGCAGTTCATCGAGTTCATCTACGCCAGCATCATGGGGAGGTAAGTGGGCTAAAAACACAACTAGGCGAGCGGTACGAGCTTGGACCTGCGGATCTGCTTGTCCCGGGTGAACAGCGGCACGCCGTGAACAACGCTGGTAGCCGCGATCAACTCGTCCGCCGAGTCTCCGTTAAAATCCACGTCGAGGCT
>JADFNY010000225.1 GCA_022563115.1 Acidobacteriota bacterium
TGCGGGAAAACGAGCGCGGCGCCCACACCGGCGCGGGGTGGAACCCGACCTGGCATACGACGCTCGACGTGTGGACGACCTTCACCGACAAGGACTTTCGGCTCGGGCTCAACGCCGCGCAAACGACGGCAGCGGGGCTTGCACGGCTAACCGGAGCAAGCGTGGGGCGCTGAAGCAGGATCCTCCCGAGCGTGAGCCTGCTTCGATGAGAGAGCGGATCGACATCATCGGGGTGCCGATGGACCTCGGCGCCGGGCGCCGTGGCGTCGATATGGGCCCGTCGGCGGTACGCATCGCCGGCCTGACGGAGCAGATCCGCGAGCTCGGCCCGCGGGTACGCGACCTCGGCGACGTCGAGGTGCCGATCCCCGAAATCCTCGAAACCGGCGAGAGCAAGGCGCGCTACCTCTCCGAGATCTCCACCGTATGCGCTGACGTCTACGCGCGAGTCAGCCGCAGCCTGGCGGAGTCCTGCATGCCAATCGTCATCGGCGGCGACCACAGCCTCGCCGTCGGCTCCGTCGCCGGCACGTCGGCGGCGGCGCGCGCCGCCGGTGTGCCGCTCGGTCTGATCTGGGTCGACGCCCATGCCGACATGAACTCGCCCGAGACCAGCCCCTCCGGCAACGTCCACGGCATGCCGCTGGCCGCGTGCCTCGGCAAGGGGCCCAGCGAGCTCGTCGAGATCGGCGGCGCGGAGCCGTCCGTCGCCCCGGAACGCACCGTGCTGCTCGGCGTCCGCAATCTCGACGAGGTGGAAAAACAGGTCGTCCGCGACTCCGGCGTGCACGTGTTCACCATGCTGGAGATCGATCAGCGCGGCCTCTACGAGGTGGTCAAGGAGGCCCTGGAGCTCGCCTCCGCGGACGGCGCCTGGCTGCACCTCTCGTTCGACCTCGACTCGATGGACCCGCAGGTCGCGCCGGGCGTCGGAACCCCGGTGCAGGGCGGGCTCTCCTATCGAGAGGCCCATTTGGTCATGGAAACCATGTCGGAAAGCGAGGCCCTGAGAACGGTCGACCTCGTCGAGGTCAACCCGGTCCTCGACGCGGCCAATGCCACCGCCAAGCTCGCCACCGAGCTCGCCCTGTCGGCGGTCGGCAAGCGGATTCTCTAGCCCGGATTTCTCAACGGGGTGCGTCGCGGCAACGGGCGGACGCTCGCCGGTAGGCGTCGCCGGGGTCGGTCAGTGCGGCGAGCGGATGCGCAGCGCCCGGTCGAGGTTGGCCTGCGCCCCCGGCAACGCGGAATCGATCGCCAGTGCCCGACGATACGACTCGATCGCTTCGGGGACCCTCCCCTGCTGCTCGAGCGCCATGCCCAGGTCGTGGTGCGCCCGGGCGTCCTGGGGCACGATCGTCAAGGCGATGCGGAACTGCTCCTCGGCATCTGCGATCCGCCCTTGCGCGCCGAGGACCTCGCCGAGGCCAATGTGCAGGAACGCCACCTCCGGGTCGATCGCCAGCCCCGTCCGGTAGCTGCTGACGGCGGCGGCGGGATTTCCTTGACGCACGTGCGCCGCCGCGATGTCGGCGTGGAGCTCCCACATGTCGGGATCGATCTCGATACCGCGCAGCAACAACGTGATCGCGTCGGTCACCGCGCTCTGGGACAGGTAGATGCGAGCGAGGTTCAGATACACGTCGGCGGAGTCGGGCTCGATGCGCAGGGCCTGGCGGTAGTGATCGGCGCCCTCGCGGTTCCGGCCCCGGCCGACCAGCAAGACCGCGAGGTTGGTGTGGGCGTCGGCGAGGTCCGGATCGCGTTGCAGCGCCGCTCGGTAATGGCTTTCGGCCTCCTCGAGGGTGCCGTCGGCGTGCAAGAGAACGGCCAGGTTGTAGTGGTTGAGGGCGCCGTCGGGACCGGCGGCCAGCACCCTCTGCGCCCTCGAGATCTCCTTGCCCCGCTCCTTGTGAATGAAGTCGGTTTCGAGGACCGTGAGCTCCGCCGGCACAAGCGGCAACATCCGGATCCAGAGGTCGCCCATCTCGTCGGACGAGTTGGGGCCGTAGACGACGCGGCGCGGCGGCCTGTTGGGGTTGCGCGGGTTCTCGCGGCTGTTGTCGTAGGTGAACCGCATCGTCAACGTGGTCCCGGCCGGCAGGAAGACGGGCTCCGTGTAGGTGTACCAGTCCTGCTTCAGGAAATCCCACTCCTTGATCCAGATCAGCCACTCCCGGCTGCCGTTCGGAAGGCTCGCGAACCCCTGCATGTCGGTCGCCAGATAGTGGGCATGGGGGTAGATGCCGAGCACACGGACGTCGACCGGCAACACGTAGCTGTCCTCGATCACATACGCCGGGTCGCCGGCTGCGACGTCGATATCCGTCGAGCCGAGGCGCACGACGTAGGCCTGTTCCTGGGGCGGCCGATCGGTAAAGTAAAGGCCGATCAGCGACCGGATGTCCTCGGCCTCGCTGCCGGGCAGCATGTGCAGCTGGAGCACCAAATCCGTGCCGCCGCGCAGGCCCCAGGCGAGATTTTTGTCACCCCGTCGGGGCACCATCCCGGGGGTCCAGCCGAGGAACTGACCGGCCGGGGTGTGCGCCTCGCCGGCGGCGTCCATGCTGCTGTAGAAGCCGACATCGGGATCCTGCCGGTCGAGCTCGCGGGAAGACGTCGACTCGTCGACCGTCAGCACGGCGTGGTGGACGACCTTCGGGTTCCCCGGGTGCAGCTCGACCGTATGGACGTAGCGACGTGGGCCGCTCGGCGTAGGAATCACGAAGTTGCGAAATACGTCGCCTTCTGCCGGCGCCAGCGTGAACGCCTGCGGCATTTCGACGACCAGGTCCGGCTCGCCGAGCTGCCAGCCCTCGGTGAACGTTGGCGACTCGGGCAAAGCGGCGGGATCACCCTCGACGGCACCCGAGGCGACCCACCGGAGGATCGTCTCCAGCTCCCTGTCGCTGAGGCGACGCTCGCCGAGAAACGATCCGTAGCCAGGCTCCGGCAGCCAGGGCGGCATGTGGCGATCCTCGACGGCGATGGCGATGGCCTCGGCATGGCTGCCGACGTCCTCGTAGGTCAGCAGGCTGAACGGCGCCGTGCCCTCGGGCCGGTGGCAGATAGCACAGTTCTCCCAGACAATCGGCGCCACCTCACGCGAGAACGTCGGGGGCCCCGGCGGAGTGGTCTCGCTTGCCGGCGCGCTCTGCTGGGCGGCGCCTGCAATGTCCGCCGCGCCGTTGCCGTCGGCGCAACCCGTGATCAGGACGGCGCACGCCAGCACGGCAGTGCACGGCACCACGATCGAATGTCGCTTCGAGCTTCTGCCAAGCATCGGGTTATTGTAGCTTTCCTCGATCGAGTTCTTGCGGAACAAGGAGTTATCCATGCATCGTTCGCTGCGGGTCGGAATCCTATGTTGCCTGGTCGCGGTCGTCACCTCGTCCGGCATCGTTTGGGCGCAGTCTTCGACGCCGCCCAGGGTGAGATTGGTGGCAACCGGTGGGACGATCTCGAACGCCTCCGGCGGCCGTCTCACCGCCGATGAGCTCATCGCGATGATCCCGAACCTCACCGACTACGTGCAACCCGAGTTCGAGCAGTTCGCCAACACCTCCAGCAGCGCGATCACCCTGGCGCAGTGGCTGCAGCTTTCGCGGCGCATCAACGAGCTCTACCACGGCGACCCCAACCTCGCGGGCATCGTCGTGACCAGCGGCACCGACACGCTCGAAGAAACCGCCTACTTCCTCCACCTCACGGTCCGTGATCCCCGACCGGTCGTGGTCGTCGGCGCCATGCGGAATCCGAGCACGCTGGGCTATGAAGGAGCGGCGAACCTGCTCCAGGCGTTCCGCGTCGCCGCTGATCCGGCGTCACGCGACAAGGGGACGCTCGTGGTCATGAACGACGAGATCAACTCGGCGCGCGAGGTCACCAAGACCAACGCCGTCAGGCTGCAGACGTTCGAGACCCGCGGCTACGGGATCTTGGGAGTCGTCGATCGCGATCGCGTTGTCTACTACCGCGACACCCTCAAGCGCCACACCGCCGCCAGCGAGTTCGACGTTTTCGCCATCGAGGAGCTGCCGCGCGTCGACATCTTGATGGTCTACCAGGGTGCCACCGCCGATCTCATCGAGGCGGCAGCGAACGCCGGGGCGCGGGGCATCGTCATGGCGACGGCGGGCGCCGGAGCGACGAGCGGTAATCAGCGGCAGGGCATCGCGGTTGCCCTCGAGCAGGGTGTCTTCGTCGTCACCAGCACCCGAACGGGCAGCGGCAGGATCCGCGCGCGGCCGGCCGGGGCTCTCGGTCGCGGCAGCGCCAATCCGAACGCATCGCTGCGCATCGCTTCGGAAGATCTCGCGCCCCTGAAAGCGCGGATCCTCCTGATGCTCGCGCTAACGACCACGGATGACGGCACCGAGATCCAGCGCATGTTCCAAGAATACTAGCCCGGATATCTCAACGGGTTGCGAAGCGAGCGGGCGCCAGGGTGTGCGAGGACAAGGCGCGCGCCGAGACGGGCGCGGAGGCGTACCTACAATACGTCGAGCACCCGAATCAAGCGCAACGCCGTCATCGCGCGCCCTCGCGCTCGCGCGCTAGCAGGAAACGCAGTTGTGGTTGTTCTTCGATCCGAGGCGCTCCAGGAGCGCGACGGCGTCGGGAAACGGAGAGATCCTCGACACCGGACCATTCGCCATGTCGGCTGCGGTCTGGCCGCGTCGGCTAACGACGGTGACATCGGCCCCGTTCTCTATAAGATAGAGGATCATCTCGTTGTCGCCGCGCGAGGCAGCATGGTGCAGCGCCGTGTAACCGTTGTAGTCGCGCGCGTCGAGGTCAGCATCAAGTTCCTCGATCAGATACCGAACCACCGACAACCAAGCATCGGGGGCGTGCCGGTGGGCGTTGCCGGCGAAGCCGGTACCGTAGCCGACCCCCGATGCGGCGTGGATGGCGAAAACTCCCGGCCCGCCCACCGGTACCGGCGGTAGGCCGGATGGATCGACGGGTTCCGGCTCCCCTGCGCGCGAAGCTTCCGCCTCGGAGCCACTGCCGACGCGAAAGAAGTTGCCGACGGTGCCCGGCCGGCGCGGCCGCTGCCCCGGCGGTCCACCGGATTGCCCCCCAGCTCCTCGGCGCCGCCGCGGCTCCGGAGCCAAGGTCGGGAGGTTCTCATCGGCGCCGTATGTCACCAGCAGCCGCATGGCTTCGATATCGGTCGCGTAGGCAGCGCGCCAGAACGCGGTGGAGCCCTCGGTATTCACCAGGCCGCAGTTTCCGTTGCCGCAACCGGTGTACACCATGTACCAGGGGTGCTTGTCGATGCGGGCGTCCGGGTCGGCACCGGCGTCGAGCAACGCCGCCATCAGATCGAGGTAGGTCGTCTGCTGCAGGCTCATCTCCTGTGGCTGCGGGAACCGCGTTCGCGGCTGCCACTGCGCGTTGACCGCCGCCCACAGCGGGGCAACGCCGTTTTCGTCCGCCTTGAGGTTGGGATCAGCGCCGCGCTCGAGCAGCAGCATGGCGACATCGAACTGACCGTTGATCGTCGCCATCAGCAGCGACGTCGTTGCGTCGCCCGCGCTCGGCTGATCAACATCCGCCCCGCCATCGAGTAGCGCCCGCACCGACTCGATGTGCCCCTGCCTCGTTGCGTGCAACAGGGCCGTCAGACCGCCCCTGCTAATGGTCGGCGGACGGCGAAAAGACGCAACCTCGTCCTCCTCTTCCGCCTCCGCTGGCGGCAATTCGCCGGCAAGAAAGAGGTCGCGCGCCGCCAACACGGCCATCTGCATCTGGGCGGGCGTGATCTTCTCCCAGCCGCCGGCGGAAAACGCCTCCAATACCTTGCGCTGGCGATCATCGGCGGCACCGCCCATTGCATAGAACCACTCCGGGTCGAGAACCCTGCTGGCGATCGACGGGTCGGCACCCGCATCGAGCAACACGGCGATCGCTTCGGCGCGGTTCTGGGCGGCGGCGAAGACCAGCGGCGTTTGCCTCCATTCAGCCTCGCGGGCGTTGGCGTCGGCACCTCGCTCCAACAACAGCCTCACGACGTCGACGTTGCCGGACGCGGCGGCCAAATGGAGGGGCATTGCTCCGGTGGTGGAGGTCGGGATATCGGGGCTGCCGCCGTAGGTCAGCAGAAGCTCGACAACCGCGGCGTTGCCTGCCCTGCTCGCCACGTGCAGCGGCGTGTAGGCGCCGATACGGGTGGTGGCCTCGGCGTTGGCGCCGGCGTAGACGAGCATCTCGGCGATCTCGGTGTCGCCGCGCTCGGCGGCCCAATGAAGCGCCGTCATGCCGTCGCCCTGCGCGGCGTTGACGTCCGCACCTTGCGGCAGCAGCGCCCGCACCGT
>JADFNY010000226.1 GCA_022563115.1 Acidobacteriota bacterium
TCGACCGTATAGACCACGCCGTTGATCAGGATTGTATCGGCGGCTGCGCCCCCGCCGGGGGCGGTGGCGCAGCCGGGGGCGGTGGCGAGGAGCAGGAATGCTGCGGCGCATGCAGCTGCGGCCCGGCGACGGCGGCCAATCAGTGCGTCGACGTGCGAGGTGGTGTGACTCACGGGCGGGGCCTCCCTGGTGATCGATTCGAGAGGTGAATTCTAGCAGGGTGCGGAGAAACTCCCGGGGGTGCCGCGCATGGGTCTCGGGGGAAATCCCCCACTACCCGCGCATGGGTCTCGGGGCCGCATATGCCCCGTAACCCCATGCGCCCGGAGGGCTACGGGCTGCGTGGAGAGTGGCTAGCACTAGCGCTCGAGTTTGGTCTCCAGGTCGCGCAGAAAGCGGGCCATGTCGCTGGCGATGCGTGTCGGGCTGTCGACGTCGTTCAGCAGCAGGACCTTGCTGTAGACCTCGCGGCCGGAGAGCTCGGTGACGATCATTTCACCGTCGAGCCGGCGCGGCCGTCCGCTCGATAGCCGGTCGCCGCGAATCGTCATGACGTAGCGGGCCATCGATGGGTCGACCACCACGGCGAGCAAGGGTGCCGCGGCGAGCTCTCGTCTCACCGTTTGGAACACCTTGGCCAGCGCCGTGTCCATCAGCAGGTTGGTCGTCTCGGTGTACGGCCGCGCCACCATGATGGTCGGCGCCGAAACCTGGGCGTCGAAATCGGCAGGCGCCGGTCCGGCGGCGTCGAGACGCTCGAAATGCGGCCGCAGGTCGGCGCCGGCCTGGCCGGCCTGGATCGCCTGCTCCCAGGCAGCCTGGCTATCGCCGACGTCGATCGAGATCAGCATGGCGAGCTCGTGCATGTCGGCGATCCCGGGGCTCAACGAGGCGGCTTCGAGGGCGTCCCGCTGGGCTTCCTCGAGGCGGCCGAGATCACCCCGGGCGATGGCGCGGTTGAAGTACGCCGGCGCGTAGCGGGGGTCGGCTCGAAGGGCGCGGTCGAGGATCAACAACGCTGATTCGAGCTCGCCCTCGGCGATCAAATCGCTCGCCTGCGCGACCTCGTACTTGGCGGCCTCGGTATCGATCGTGGGGCGGAAATAGGCCGGTTGATGGATGACCTCGACGTCGTCGCGGTTCAGCTCGACGACCAACTCGTGGCGGGTGAAATCCACCGAGCTGCCGTACTCGGGGTTCGCCGAGGTGTAGTAGCCGACGATGTAGGTGCCACGCAGCCAGGCGAGGACCTCTCGATATCCTGAATCGCTGCCGCGTACCGTCTTGCCGCCGGTCGCCTCGGCGAGGGCGGGCAATACCCCTTCGCTCGCCCAGTCGGGTAACGGCGTGAGCCTCGGGCCACGGCCTCGGCGTCCACCACGACCGCCGCGACCGAAGCCGCCGCTGTCGAGCTCGATCGGAAAGATCGGAATGCCGCTCAACTCCACCGCGATCAGCACCGCGTCGGCGTCGTGCTGACTCGTCGAATCGACGCCGTCGGAGACGACGACGATCGCTTTTCGCCGCACGAAATCGGGATCGTTCTCGCGCCCGGGCGGCATCGGCGAAGGGCACGGGTTGTTGGCGCGCACCCCGACCGCCTGAGAGCCGCGCACGGCCGGGTTCAACGATCCACGCGCCGCGCCGCGCAAGGTCCCGCCGCTGTCCGCCGCCTCGAGCTCCCGCAGGCCGATCAACAGAGCGTCGAACAGTGCTGTCCCCCCGGCGGCGTCGGCTTCCCGCAAGGCGTCGGCGAGGATCTCGTCATCAGGTGTTCCCCAGACCGATCCGCCGACGTCGGTGCTGAACCCGAGCAGGAAGGCGCAATCGTCCGGCGCCAGCGCCTCGAGGAAGTCGCGCGCCCGGTCGCGCCAGTCCGCCGACCGCATGCTTTGGCTCAGATCGACGATCAGGGCGATGTCGAGCGGCGTCTCGCCGGGGGTCAACACGAGAGCGGTCTGCTGCAACGCGCCGTCTTCGAAGATGCGGAAGTCGGCCGCCGTCAGATCGGCAACCGGAGCGCCGTTGTCGTCGAGTACCGAGACGCTCAGCGTCACCAGCTCGACGCGGGCGTCGAAGGCCGCAGCGCCCTGGGTGCGGGATTGCCCGGTGAGCTGCGGTGGCACTCCCACCGCCGGTGTCGGGGAGACCGCCGACAAAACCAAAAGGACGGTCGTGATGGAGACAAGCTTGCCGAGGCGGCGTGTGGCCGGCGACTTCAATCGCACGTCATGGACTCCTCGGGAGCAACCGGGGCCGGGGACGGTCCTCTCGATATTCTAACAGGGTGCTGAAGAACTCCCGGGCACCAGGGCAACATGCTCGCCCCACCGCCTCCTCCCGAGTCTCCAGGCCGGCCACCGTTCGGTGACCCGGGGGACCCTGTTTGTTACAATCACCCCGTACGCAGCCCGGCGATACAATTGGTTCGCCTATCCCGGCTGGAGCCTCGGGCTGCACGGCGAAGTAGGGAGAGCAAGTGCACGCCGACGACCAGATCGACGTCCAAGAGACGGAGACCGAGGCGGATATCAACCTCGAGCTTAGGGCGCCCGAGGCCGACCCGGCCGAGGGCGCAAACCAAACCATCGACACCGAAGACCTCACCGACGCGGAGCTACGCTTCGCGTACCGTGTCGCGGTGCGCTCACGCGTCATGGAGGAATATTTCGTCCGGCTGGTGAACCGCGGCGAGGTGAAGTTTTCCATCTGGGGTCCGGGCGAGGAGATCCACGGAGTAGCCACCGCTCTGGCGCTCTCGAAGGTATGCGAGCTTGGCAAGATCGGCATGATCCTGCACTACCGCAACGCCTGCCTGGTGACGATGTGGTGCGAGCTGCATGGCGACAAGGACTTCACGCTCGACCTGACCCGTCAGCAGTTCTCGCGCCGCAGCGATCCGATGACCGGCGGCCGCCAGATGGTCAACCACTACGACCGCCAGGACCTCGGCCTGTTGCCGGTGCAGAGCGCGGTCGGCATGCAACTCGGCAAGGCCGCCGGCTACGCCAAGGGCTTCCAGCTCAAGGGCATCGACGACGGCCTGGCGCTGGCCGTCATCGGCGACGGGACGACCGCCGAGGGCGACCTGCACGAAGCCATGAACGTGGCGAGCGTTTGGCAATTACCGCTCATGATCGTGGTCACCAACAACAAGCTGGCGATCAGCACCGAACCGCACGAAGGACACGGCATCAAGAGCCTGAAGGCCTACGCCGAGGCCTTCGGGTTTGAATACCGCGCGTGCGACGGCCGCGATTTCGGCGACGTCTACCGCACGACGTTGGACGCCGCGACCTATGTTCGCGACCAGCAAAAGCCGCTGCTCATGCTGGTAGATAATCTGCCGCGCTTGAACGCGCACAGCTCGGCCGCCGACCCGAGCTTCGACCTGACGCAGGACGACCCGCTGCTGTCGTTCGGCCGGGCGTTGGTCGACAAGGGGATCCTCGGCGAGGGCGACATCGTGCGCCGCATCGATGGAGAAGGCCGCGATTACTTCGCGCATCACGAGCCCGGCACGATCATGGCCGAGCAGATCGGCGAAATGAAGGCGATCCTCGAGCAGGTTCGGGGCGAGGCGGAGCCCGACCCCGAATCGATCTGGGAGTATATCTACCCGCCGTTTCCCGAGGTCGAAGAAAAGCCGGCCGAAGGCCAGACGTCGATCACCTACGCGGGTGCCATCCGCGCCGCGGCATCGAACATCATCGAGAACTACGGTGGCGTGCTGTGGGGCGAGGACATCGCCAGCCTCGGCGGCGTCATGACGGCGACGGCGGGCCTGGAGGCGCGTCACCCCGGGCGCGTCATCGATACGCCGCTCAACGAGCCGTTGATCGTCGGCACCGCGGTCGGCGCCGGTTTGCACGACGGCATCGTCGTGATGCCCGAGGTCCAGTTCGCCGACTACTCGCTCAACGCCTTCCACTGGATGGTGTACATGGGCAACCTGTACTGGAGCTCGAACGGCAATTCGAAGTCGTCGGTGATCCTGCGCATGCCGGTCGACCCGTTCGGCGGCGGCGCGGTGTACCACTCGATGTGCGTTGACGGCTACTTCTCGCCGATCCCCGGCCTCGTTCTGCTGATGCCGTCGACCAGCTACGACGTCTACGGCTTGCTGCTGACCGCCGCCGAGTACGGCGGCCCGGTCATTTGCCTCGAGCCCAAGTTCGCCTACCGTCAGTCGCTCGGCCCCGCCTTTCCGGGAGAGCCGACAGACCCCGAGGAGATCAGCGTGCTCAGAAAGTCGATCATGCGCGGCGGGATCCCCGACATCGATCCATCGATACGGGTGCCGTTCAGCAAGGCGGCGACGCGCCGCTCCGGCGACGACGTGACGATCGTGGCCTGGGGCAGGGCGGTGTTGACGTCGATGAAAGCCGCTGCGAGCCTCGCCGAAGAGGGCATCGAAGCCGAGGTGATCGACCTACGCACGCTCGTTCCTCCGGATCTCGAAGCCGTCTACGCCAGCGTCGAGCGCACCAAGCGCCTCGTGGTCGCCTCCGAAGACCGGCCCTTCGCGGGCTTCGCGCGCACCATCCAGGGGCACGTGGTGGAGAAGTTTCAAGGCATCCCGACGCGCGCCGTCGGCCAGAAGAACGTGCCCGGCATCGCGCAGGCGCTTTCCGTCGAAGAGGCCACGATCCTCGACCAGGATACGGTCGAGACGGCGGTGCACGAAGTCATGGAAGCGAGCGTCGTGACGACGACGCCGGTGCCCGCGGCGGAGCAGCGGGCTGCTCCGGCTCCCTCCAGCGACGGCGAACCGCGCAACACCGCCTGGATCCCACCGCGCTACTACCTGGGCTGAGCCCCGCCCCCGAATGTGCCGCCGAACCCGGCGGACGGAGAGGCGCGCCCGTGGGGGCGAAGAGGCGTGTCCGCCGTCGCCGGCGCCGCGCTACGAAGCGATTCGCAGCGGCGCCCGGCGTGCACCCCAGCTTCCCGGCTTGGCGTCAAACACGCCGGCGCACCGCGTGCCGCACTTCAAACAGGCGCCCGAGTCATCGAGCTTCCAGCCCGTGAGCTCGTACCAATCACGGCCGATGAGCGTCTTCCCGCACTCGTGGCAATAGGTGCTGCCGCCGGTTTCGTCGTGGACGTTGCCCGTGTAGGCGTAGCGAACGCCGTTGTTGCGGGCGATCTCTCGCGCTCGGGTCAGCGTCGACGGCGGCGTCGACGGGATGTCCATCATCTTGTAGTCGGGATGAAACGCGGTGAAGTGCATGGGCACATCAGGGCCCAGCTTCTCGACAACCCAGGAGGTCATCTCGTTGAGCTCGGCGTCGGAATCGTTGAGGCCCGGGATCAACAGGTTGGTGATCTCGAACCAGACGTCGGTTTCGTGCTTCAGGTACACGAGCGTGTCGAGCACGGGGGCGAGCTCGGAGAGCGTGACCTTTTCGTAGAAGTCGTCGGTGAACGCCTTCAGGTCGACGTTGGCGGCGTCCATGTGGCGGTAGAACTCGACCCGTGGTTCCGGGCATACGTAGCCCGCCGTGACGGCGACGGCCTTGACACCGACCTCGCGGCAGGCCTGCGCCACGTCGACCGCGTACTCGTGAAAGATCACCGGGTCGTTGTAGGTGAACGCCACGCTGCGGCACCTGGCCTTCTTGGCCGCCCGCGCGATGGCCTCCGGTGAAGCCTGGTCGGCCAGGGTGTCGAATTCGCGCGACTTGCTGATGTCCCAGTTCTGGCAGAACTTGCAGCCGAGGTTGCAACCGGCGGTGCCGAACGACAGCACCGGCGTGCCGGGCAGGAAGTGGTTGAGCGGCTTTTTCTCGATCGGGTCGACGCAAAATCCGCTCGATCGGCCGTAGGTCGTCAGCACGATCACGCCGTCCTCGTTGGCGCGCACGAAACAGTGGCCGCGCTGTCCCTCGCGGAGGCGACAGAAACGCGGGCACAGGTCGCACTGCAGTCGGCCGTCGTCGAGCTCGTGCCAGAATCGGCCGGGATGTGATTCGAGGGCCATGCTAGTAGGCCGTGGTTAAAGTGTGGTGGATCCGGTTGCGGCGCCAGCGGCGGCGCACCCCTGAGGTCAGTATAGAGTAGCGCGATGGTCACCGATCCCTTTGCCGTGCTGGTCGTGCTGGCGGCGGTCGTTTACGGGTCGATTCAGCTCGACCGGAAGGTGAAGCTCTTCCGCGCCCTCGGATCGGTTCTCGTCGCCATTCTGCTGGCGATGGCGTTGTCCAACGCCGGCCTGCTGCCCGATAGGTCGCCGACCTATGACTTCCTCTCCAGCACCGGGGGGAGCGGCGCCA
>JADFNY010000227.1 GCA_022563115.1 Acidobacteriota bacterium
CTCGATATCCCGGCCGGCGGCCTGGACCACGAGCTCGACAACGCCGGCAAGCGCCTGCTCGCCGAGCTGGGGTGCGACGCGGCCCTCATCACCCGCGGATCGCGCGGCATGTCGTTGTTCCAATCCGACGGCACCACGGCCCACTTGCCGATCCACGGAACCGACCAGATCGCGGATGTCACCGGTGCCGGCGACGCGGTCATCGCCGCGTTCACCATCGCCTCCGTCGTTGGCGCCTCGATGCTCGAGGCCGCTCGCATCGCCAACGTCGCCGGCGCTCTGGCGGTGATGAAGCGCGGCACGGCCACCGTTCCGGCGACGGAGCTGCGCGCCGCACTGCAGGCGCCGGCGTGAGCCGTCGGCCGACTTCGCCCATCATGGAGCCCGAGGAGCTCGCCGCCGAGCTCGAGGCGCGCCGCCGCGAGGAGGACCTTACCGTCGCGCTCGCCAACGGCTGCTTCGACCTCCTGCACGCCGGCCACATCGCGTTCTTGCAAGGCGCGGCGGCCGAGGCCGACATCCTCGTCGTCGGCATCAACGCCGACGCTACGGTGCGACAGCTCAAGGGCCCCGGCCGCCCGATCATGGGCGCCGCAGATCGCGCCCAGCTAGTGGCCTCGTTGGGGGTGGTGGACTACGCCACCGTGTTCGCCGAACCCACCGCCGACCGTCTCATCGAGCTTCTCCGCCCCGATGTGCACTGCAAGGGAACCGACTACGCTTCGGGCATACCCGAGGAGGAGACGGCGCGCCGGGTCGGCGCCCGCGTCGCGCTCGTCGGCGGGCCCAAGATCCGCAATACCACCGATATCCTGGACGCGATCCGAGACCAAGATTGAGCAAGGAACCGCCCCGCAGCGCGCTGATCGTGCGCTTGAGCTCGATCGGTGACGTTGTTCATACCCTGCCCGCCTACGCCGCGTTACGCGACGCCTGGCCCGAGACCCGACTCGGTTGGGCGGTCGAGCCGGCGGCGGCACCACTGCTGCGCCGCATCCCCGACGGCCCCACCGTTCACCTCCTCGATACCCGCGCCTGGCGCCGCGGGTTCTGGCGTTCGGGACCGCGCCGGGCGATGCGAGCCGCTCTCGACGAGCTCCGCGCGGCGCGCTACGAGCTGGCATTCGACTTCCAGGGCCTGACCAAGTCGGCGCTCGTCGCCCGCCTGTCGCGCGCCCCGGTTTGGGGGCTTGCGAAGGCCGATCTCCGCGAGCCGCTCGCTGCCAGGCTCTACGACGTCAGCGCCCCGCCCTCCGACCCCGAGGCGCACATCATCGAGCGCAGCCTGCACCTTGCCGCGAGCGCCGGTGCGACGATGTCAGTACTTCGCTTCCCCCGGGTCTTCAACCATCAGGACGAGAGCTTTGTCGGCACCGAGCTGGAACGGCTCGGCGTCGACCGGTTCATCGTCGTGCACGGCGCCGCCAACTGGCAAAGCAAGCGCTGGCCGCTGGAGCGGCAAGCCACCGTCGGCCGCGATCTGTACCGGCAGACCGGCATGCCCGTTCTCTGGGCATGGGGTCCAGGCGAGGAGCGCGAGGCGCGCCACGCCGCCGCCGCCGCCGGCGAAGGCAACACGGCGGCATTCCCCACCACCCTGCCCCAACTCGCCGCCCTGCTGCACCGCGCCCAGTTGTTCGTCGGCGGCGACAGCGCCCCGCTGCACCTCGCGGTCGCCAACGAGACACCCACGGTCGGGATTTTCGGGCCCACCTCGCCACACCGCCTCGGCCCCATCGATCCGGCGGATCGCGCCGTCGTCAGCGTCCAACCATGTTCCTACTGCCATCAGAGGCGATGCCCGTTGGGTACGCGAGCCTGTCTCGAGACCCTGGCCGCCGGCGACGTCGTCGCCGCGGCGCGCGAGCGGCTGTCGACGTCGGTTGCGCGGGCGGGTTGATCGACGCCATGGTGGCCGAGCTGACACGACTCTGGCGGCGCTGGGCGGCGCACAATCGCGTCCGGGTCACGATCATCGTCGGCCTCGTGTACGTCGCCTTCAGCCGGCCGCACTGGAGCGGTCTGGCGGCCGGGGCGATCCTGATCGTCGCCGGCCAGGGCGTGCGCTTCTGGGGCGCCGGCTACCTGGAAAAGAACGTCAGCATGGCGCGCGGCGGCCCGTACCGCCTCGTCCGTCATCCGTTGTACGTCGGTAGCTTTCTGATGGGGCTCGGACTGGCGATCAGCGTCGAGAACGCGGCCTGGTGGACGATCGGCTGCCTGCTGCTGTTCGTCAGCTTCTTCCTGCCGGCGATCCACGTCGAAGAGCTGCGCTTACAGTCGATCTTCGGCGCCGAGTACCAGGATCTGATGGTCGAGGTTCCGGCGCTCGTACCGCGGCTCGCGCGCCCCTCCAGCCCCCCGCCGAAGCCACTCGAGACCCCATTCTCGTGGGCCCGCGTGGTCGGCAACCGAGAGGTTCGATCCGTCGTCGCCATGGTGACGATCGTCACCCTGCAGGCGGTAAAGATCGTCTCGGCCTGATCGCTCGACCGCCGAACGGATGATCCGGATGCGGTTGACGACCTCGACCACGCCGCGCACCCGGGAGGTTCGCCGCAGCAGTGCGCTCACCGGTTCCAGCGCCGGCTGAAGCCCGGAGAGCACGACGACACCGTCCCGGGTTTCCACCCGCACGTCGTCGCTGATGATGCCCTCTTCGTCCTCGATGATGCGGATGACCTCGGCGGTGATGCGCTGATCCTCTGAGAGGGGCTCGCCGTCGGGGCCCACGCGGACGGCGCATGCGGTGGCGAGAGCGGCCGCCACCACGAGGATCGCCGCCAGCAAGCCGCGGAGACCCATCACACTTCCACCTATGGTGTGCTCGGGCTGGCCCTTTCGCGGCTCGTGTCGAGTCCCGATCAATACTGCGCTCCTGTGTGAACCAAGCTGTATCGCTACAGACTAAGGCTTTGGACCCACCACTAGGGTGTACTATTCTGTCCCCGAATTCATCAGGAGGATGGCTCCCGTGGCCAAAGAGCACCAAGACGAAGACCGTCGACAGCACGAGCGCGTCAGAGTTTCGCGGCCGATAAAGCTCGAGGCGACGCTCCGCGGACGCTTCATCGACATCATGCGCCTCGAGATGACCGGGATGACGATCGACATGAGCGGCGGCGGCTTCTGCGCCAACGTCGATCAGAGCATCTCGCCCGGTGTCCGCTGCCGGGTCGAGCTCGCCGACGAGGAAGGCGGCGATCCGCGTAGCCTGTGGGGACGCGTCCGCCGCACCACCAGCGGCAAGAACGGATACGTCGTGGCGCTCGAGTTCGACGAGCCGCTCGAAGCGGCCGAGCTCCTGGGCGCGGCGGGTTCGGCCGTAATCGAGGTTGCCGAAGCGGGCGACGACGAGGAACAAGCCGCCGAGGCGACAACGGCGTCCGAGCCCGCGGCGAAGAAACCCCAGACCAAGCGCAAGACCAAGCGCACGAGCACCGACAAGACCGGCTAGCTCCGCAGTACGCTGCGGCGGCCCTGGTCGATCACGAGCTAGCCCGCGGCAGGGGGGGATTGGCGGAAGCGCCTGGGAATCGAACCCAGCGACGCCGCCTTTCGACGACGCCCATCGGATTTGAAGTCCGAGAGGGCCACCAGACCCCATTCGCTTCCGCCCGATCTAAGTCCCGTCAATACAGCGACTTACGACCGCGCCGGCATTTGCGCTACCCGTCCCGATTGGCGACCTTCCCTTTTCCTTCCCCATCGTCGACGCCAGCCGGCCGAGGGCGTTGCTCAGGTCGGCTTCGTTCACGATGTCGTATCTATCGAAGACGCTGCGCGTCTTGTGGCCGGTGATGCCCATGGAGATCTTCTCGGGAACGCCGGCGCGCACGAGATTCCGCACCGCAGTGCGCCGGAAGTCATGCACCAATCTTCCCGGCAGCCCCGCCGCTTTGCAAGCCGATACCCAGGCATCCCGGAAGTACCGGACAGGCTCGCCGTCGCGGTGAAACACATAGGGGCATAGCGTCCCTTCCACGGCGAGGCGCCGGCGTTCGGCCCACTGCCCTGCCATGACGTCGTCCAGCTCCGGCAGTAGGTCGCAGGGCAACGTGCGACCCTCGCTGTTCTTCGTCGCGCCGGGCTCGAGGCGAATCGTCTTGGTCGTTCGGTCGACCTGGGCCCACGTCAGCGGCAGGACCTCGGAGTTGACGCGCCAGCCCGTGAGGTAACCGAAGGTGACGACGGGCCGCAGCGGCGCCGGTAGCTGCTCCCGTACCGCTTCGAACTCGTCGCGCTCAAAGAACCCGCTGCGGACGTTGTTCTCCCGCAGCATGGGGATGTGAGGCACGTACATCACGGTGCCCGCCTGCTTCGCGAGCCTGAAGGCGCGCTTCAGCACGGCGAGCTCTCGGTTGACCGTCGCATTAGCCGCGCCGGGCTCCTGGCGGTGTGCGATATAGGCGCGCACGTCGGCCGTCGTGATCGACGCCATACGACGCCCCCCAAAGTAGGGCTTCAGGTGCAACCGGATGCGGGCCTCGACGTCGCGCGTTGATTTCCGGCCGTTGATCTCATAGTCGGTGATGACGTCTGCCGCGGCCGCGTCGAAACGGAGCTGCCCGAGCTTCGCGGACACCGGTAGGCCCTTGGCGACGTCACCCTCCCGGAGCTTCAGCAGGCGCTCGGCGTCGCCTTTCTTTGTGCTGTGGCTGCTTTCCTCGTGCCGGCGGCCGTTGCGGTAGTAGCGGATCCACCAGACGTTGCTCTGGCGCTGCACTCTCTCGCCGGTCTTGGGATCGGCCACGGTGTACGTCGGTCTGCGGACCTCGCCCATCAGGACCTCCTCTTGTTTGCTTCTGCTTCGTTACGTCGGTTCGTCCGCACTCGACAGGCGTCCGAGCAGTACTCCTGCGGACGGCCCACGCGTCCGCCACTGATAAGGTAACGGCCGCATATCCGGCTCCAATCACCAGGAGCAGGGGCTGGGCACCGCGACAGCAGGACGGTGCCGGGTTCCGTCAGCGTCCGCATGAAGGCGTAAACGAGGATGTCCAGCAGGTTCCCGAAGACCGCGAGGCCGAACGCTCCAGGCTTCAAGGCCTCGCGGCGCTCGGAAGCTCCGCGCGGAAGTTTTGCGGGCTTTTCCCGCTGCCGGATTACCCCGAATTCGAGCGACTCGAGGCGCCGCCAGGGCCGACCCTCTCCGGTCTGCTCGGCCATGTCGAGAATCTCAAGCAATACTCGCCGCAGATCGTCAAGTTCTGCTTGCGCAAACCCGAACCCGCGGTCATCGCTGTGGCTGAATTGGGTGGAGTCACCCCAAGCCTGCACTGACTCAGCGAGAAACCAGTTGAGCTTCATGCCCGGACTGCCATGATCGCCATTCAGCCACGGGAGGAGCAGCTGCAACCGTTTCGGTGCCGCCATTACGGAATTAGTCTTCATTTCCGGACTTATAACATCTGTGGGAGCGTCCGTCAATTACACATAATATCAGAATGGACACAAAGACACCTCTTCCACACCTACACTCTGTTCGGGGTACGGCGGCCCGGACCAACATCCCGAAGACCACGTTGTACGCGGCGATCGCGAGAGGTGAGCTGCCGGCATACCGCCTGGGTCGCAACCGCGGGCGTCGTGGGCCCGCGGGGCTACGCCTCGATGACAAGGATGTTGCGCGCTGGCTTGCCTCGAGGCGGGAACCTGCCCCGTGAGCGCTCCGCAGCTTCTTAGGGTGAGTGCCGTTGCCGAGCGTCTCGCAGTCTCGAAGAGCGCAGCCTACCGGCTCGTCTTATCCCGGGAGCTCCCCGTGGTGAAGGTCGGCGAGCGCTCATGCCGAGTCACTGAGGAGGACCTTGCGGATTACATCGCAAAGAACCGCGGGACGCGCCAATGAGCAATGGCGATGCATCCGACGAGGACTTCAGGCCAATGATTGCCTTACGGGCTGTCCTGGACGACCCCACCATCACCGGGAAGGCGTTGCTCGTTGCGGCCGCCTTGATTCGTCACGCCGACGACGCCGGCAGGTCCTACCCAGGGATCGACACGCTGAAGAAAGAACTGGGCGTGTCTCGGTCGAGCATCCTCCGAGGTATCGCCGTACTCGAGTGCGCAGGGCGCGTTTTGGTCACCAGGGAATCCGGTTGCGTGAACCGTTACCAGTTCATCTGTGACACCGGTCTATCTGTGACACCGGTCTACTCAGGAAACGGGACCCGTCTACCTGTGACACCAGACCCGTCTACCTGTGACACCAGACCCGTGTCACCAGTAGACCCGAAGATACCCAGTAAGCTACCCAAGAAGTTA
>JADFNY010000228.1 GCA_022563115.1 Acidobacteriota bacterium
ACCCAAGACGCACCGGAGATCGCGTTCATGCCGAAGTTCAGCAACGGCCAGTCTGCGACCGCGTCGGAGCCGTCGCGCATCGCCTCGGTCTCGCGATGGGGCGACGCTACCGAGCCACAGTCGAGGTGGTCGCGGCCGATGGCGACCGGTGCGCTGACCTTACCGTCGGCGATGAGGCGGTTGATGGCGGCGCCAAAGACGGCGCGGTCGCCGTAGCCGAGCCAGCAAATGCGCGACGGCAACCCGAGTTGGGGTACGCGTTGGCGCGCCAGGCGCACCCAGCGGTGCAGCATCAGGTCGTCGGGAAACACCCGCAGCAGCTCGTCGTCGAGCGCCGCCAGGTCGGCCGGATCACCCGACAAACAGGCCCAGCGAAACGGCCCCTTGCCGTCGCAAAACAGCGGCCGGATGTAGGCCGGGACGAACCCTGGATAAAGAAATCCGCCGTCGTCATCGCGTACGGTGAGCCCACCGGCCTCGGCCTGTCCGCGCAGGTTGTTGCCGTAGTCGAAGCAGATCGCTCCCTGCGCCTGCAGGTCGAGGATCGCCTGGGTGTGGCGCATGATGGTCTCGACGCTGCGCCGCTTGTACTCCTCCGGATCATCGAGGCGCAGGGCGTCGAGCTCCTCGAGACCACCCACCGGCACGTAGTCGAGCAGGTCGTGGGCCGAGGTCTGATCGGTGACCACATCGGGCACCACACCCCGGGTCGCGAGCTCGGCGAACACCTCGGCGGCGTTGCCGACGAGACCGACCGAGAGGCCTTCACCGGCGCCCGTGGCCCCGTCGATCCACGCCAGCGCCTCGTCGAGATCGGTGCTCATCCGGTCGCAGTAGCCCTCGTCGACCTTGCGCGCGATGCGCTCGGCGCGGACCTCGACGATCAAGATCGCCGCCTCGTTCATCGTCCCGGCGAGCGGCTGAGCGCCGCTCATACCGCCCATCCCGGCGGTGAGAATGAAGCGACCCGCGAGGCTGTCGGCGTCGAATTCTTGCCGGGCCAGCGAAGCCAAGGTCTCGTAGGTTCCCTGCAGAATCCCTTGCGTGCCGATGTAGATCCACGAGCCGGCGGTCATCTGTCCGTACATCATCAAGCCCAGCGCGTCGAGGCGGTCGAACTCGTCCTGCGTCGCCCAGTGCGGCACCAGGTTGGAGTTGGCGATCATCACGCGTGGCGCCTCGGGGAACGTCCGCGCCACATACACCGGCTTGCCGGACTGAACACACAGCGTTTCATCGGGCTCGAGCGACTCGAGCGCAGCGACGATCTGGCGGTAGCAGCGCCAGTTACGCGCCGCCCTGCCGCTGCCGCCGTACACGACCAGGTTCTTCCAGTCGAGCGCCACCGCGGGGTCGAGGTTGTTCATCAGCATCCGCATCGCCGCCTCGGCGTCCCAGGTGGCGCAACGACGCTCGACGCCGCGCGGCGCACGTATCGGCTGCAGCGGCCGCTCGTCCTCGAACATCGGGCGGTTCGCCGTCCAGGCGGATGCTTCTGCCATCGATCTTGTCTCCGCTTCCCGCGCCCGCCGTCGCGCCTCAGCCTTTGATCACACCGACCGGCTTGAGGCGAAACACCTTGTCCGAAACGCCGGCGCCCGCCATCACGTCGACGACCTCGGTGACGTCCTTGTAAGCGTACGGCATCTCCTCCGCCACCGTGCGCTTGCTGGCGGCGCGAACGGTGACGCCGCGTTCCGCCATCTCGCCGAAGAGATCGCGACCGCGGCTCTCGCGCTTCGCCTGCGCCCGGCTCATGACGCGCCCGGCGCCGTGACAGGTCGAGCCGAAGGTGCGCTGCAGGGCCCCCGGGGCACCGGTGAGGACGTACGAGCAGCGACCCATGTCACCCGGAACCAGCACCGGTTGTCCGATCGCGCGCAGGCTCTCCGGGATCCTCGGATCGCCGGGAGGGAAGGCTCGGGTGGCGCCTTTGCGGTGTACGCACAGGGTTCGCAGGCGGCCGTCGACCTCGTGTTCCTCGAACTTGGCGACGTTGTGGCAGACGTCGTAGATCAGCCGCATCCCGAGATCGCGGGGGCCGATGTCAAGGGTCTCCATGAAGCACTCCCGCGCCAGATGGGTGATGGTCTGGCGATTGGCCCAGGCGTAGTTGGCGGCGCAGGCCATCGCTCCGAGGTAGGCCCTTCCTTCATCGGACTCGATCGGGGCGCAGCACAGCTGACGGTCGGGAAGCTCGATGCCGTACTTGATGACCGCACGGTTCATGACCGACAGGTAGTCGTCGCACACCTGATAGCCGAGGCCACGCGAGCCGCAGTGGATCAGGACGCACACGGTTCCCTCATCGACCCCGAGTGCGGCGGCCGAGCCCACGTCGAAGATGCGATCGGCGACCCCGATCTCGAGAAAGTGGTTGCCGGAGCCGAGTGTCCCGAGCTGTCGGCGGCCTCTCTCGACGGCGCGATCCGACACCTGATCGGGGTCGGCGCCGGCGAGGCGGCCGTTCTCCTCGGTGTGCCTCAGGTCGTCCTCGCCGCCCATACCGAGGTCGCGGACGACGTACTCGGCGCCGGTCACCAACAAGTCGTGCATCTCGGCAACCGACAGAGGTTTGATCGCGTTGGATGAGCCGAGACCGGTCGGCACGGCGCTGAACAAGGCGTCCATCAGGCCCGGGACACGGCCTTCGATGTCTTCTTCTCGCAGCTCGGTGCGCAGGATGCGAACACCGCAGTTGATGTCGTAGCCGACGCCTCCCGGCGAGATGACGCCGCCTGCCGCGGGGTCGGTGGCAGCCACCCCACCGATCGGAAACCCGTAGCCCCAATGAATGTCGGGCATGGCGAGAGATGCCTCGACGATCCCCGGCAGATAAGCGACGTTGGCGACCTGCTCGATGCTCTTGTCGCTCTCGATGTCGCGAATCAAACGCTCGCTGGCGAAGATACGGCCGGGTACCCGCATCCCCCCGGTTGGGGGGATCTCCCAGCAGTACTCGTCGACCTGGTGCAGCCGCAGGGCCGGCCGCCCAGGAGACCGGAGTTTCCTAGACCGGCTAGACATCGACAACCACGGTAACCCGCCACGAACCGTCTCTTTGCACGATCTCGAGCCCGTGGTAGGTGATCGCCTTGATCTCGGAGTGCAGCGTGTGTCGAGCACGATCGAAGGGTTCGCCGTGGAGGGTCCCTTCGATTGCCTCATCCTCTACGACGACGTTGGTTGCGGTCGCGGTCAGCCAGAGCTCCGATTCCAGCACCAAGTACACCTCCTGCAACCAACGCACCAGCCGCTCCTCCGGGTTGGCGCCACGGATCTCCAGGCGGCGCTGGCCGACCGGCCGCACGACGGCGCGATCGTAGCAGAGATCGCCGAGGGCGAGGACGGCTTCGGCAAACAACGACGACAGCGATTCGGCCCACACTTCGAAGCCGAGGTCGGCGGTGTGATCGATCTCCCGGTGGCCCGACGCGCTCACCGTGCGACGGCATCACCCGACTCAACCTGCGCGGCCAGTCGGTAGACGGTGATACCGGAATGAAAGGCGTCCTCCACCGGCATGTCGCGCAATGGCTCGAAGTATCCGCCCAGCAGACGGTCCCACTTGTTCAAGACGCCGTCTCCCCCGCCCCCGGGGCCGCGATCCTGGTAGAGGACTCCGACGTGATCCTCGATCGAGAGGAGGTCACCTGCCTGCACCTCGTCAAACGTCACCGGCCGGAGGGGATCGTCGGTGTAGTAGTAGATGCCGTCGTCGGCGAGGAACATCTCCTCGACCACGACCGTGCCCCGCTCCGCCAGCTCCTCCCACCCGAAGAACGGCAACTCAGCGGCGCCGAGGGCGCGTTGGGTGGCGATCCAGAAGTCGAGGATCGTGCCGCCGATGAAGCGGGCGGCGGGATGTTCGGCGGCGGGCAGGCCGTCGCTCACCGGCACATACGGCAACCCGGCGTACCCTTGCACGACCCCGAGCGGCTGGTCGCTGGCCCGCACCGTCACCCGGTGGGGTTGTTCGGCGTTGGTCGTGGCGTGGACCCCCTCGGCCCCGGGAGAGACGGCCTCGTCGAGCACCCGATCGCGGACGTCGCGCACCGCCGCCTGCGCTTTGAAGCGCATCGTGCCGACGTCGAGGCGCGGGAAATCGTCGCCTGTCGGTGTGGTGTCGGCGGCGTGCTGGTTGCGAAAGCCCCAAGCCAGCATGAACGTCTCGCGGTAGCGAATACGCCTCGGGTCGAAGTCGGCCTCGAGGTTCTCGTTGTCGAACCCGTACACCGGCTCGACCTTGAACCAGAGGACTTCGAGGGCGTTCCACCAGGTGCTCCAGAGCTCGACATCGACAACCTCGGCGCTCTCATCCCCGAGCCGCATGCGCTCGACCGGCCCGAAGAAGCGCCGGCGGCCGCGAAGCGTCGTCTCCACGACGGCGTAGAGGTTTACCGGCGCACCGGCGAGGACCTCTTTGGGCGCCGCCGAGGCCATATCGTCGCCGAGGCGCGACGACACGACCCAGACGCGTTCCAGCCTGGGGGTGCTCCAACTCTGCAGCAGCGGTATGCCGAACCAGATCGACAGCGCGGCGGCGACCACCGCCGACCCGATGAGCAGAAGGCGAATGGTCTCGCGGCTCAAGGCACCTCGGACTCACACGGCCCGACCAATTCCAACACCAGGTCGTCACGCTCGATCTGGATCGTAATCTTCGCAGCGGCCGGCGAGCGCACGAAGGCGTCGTACCAGGCGAGGGCGTTGTCCAGATCGGCGATCGATTCGCCATTGACGGCAACGATGACGTCCCCATGCCGCAGACCGGCCCGGCCGGCGACACCGTCGGAATCGCCCAGGGAGATCATGAACCCTCGTCCGGGAATGGCCGCGCCCTCGAACCCGGGATCGCACTCCGCGCCCTGTGAAGCGTGGATGAGCGCTATCACCTCGGTGTGGTTGTGGAGCGGAATCGCGTAGCTGTGACGTTGCTCCCCGAGATCAACGGCCTCGCTTGCTCGCGCCACCAGGACACCCACGACGAACCCGCGATCATCGAGCAACGGCCCGCCGGAGTCCCCTGGTTCGATCGGTGCCGTTGTCTCGATCAACGTCCCCGCAAGCGAGATGCCGGGGACTTCGGCGTCCGCGCGGGTCACCGTGCCTTCGTTCGAGGGATCCCCGTCGACACTCCCGCCGCCGAGAGCGGTGATCCGATCGCCGATCGAGATGCTGTGCGAGTCGCCGAGCCGCAGCGCCGGCGCCGCAACGGCGTCCGGGATACGCAGCAAAGCCAGGTCGCGGGTAGCGTCCGCGCTCAGCACGGCGGCCAGAAAAACCGTCTCGCCCAGGAAAATCTGCACGACGTCGGCACCCATCACCACGTGCTCGTTGGTCAGCAACAGCGGGCCGAAGTCGGAGGTGAACACGAAACCGGATCCGTTGGCAAGGGTGTTGCCCTCGTCGTCGAGGCTTCGCAACGTAGCGACCGCATCGCTCGGAGCCGGGCGCTGCGTAGCGACGGCGTCGGCCTGCAGCGGTCGCTGCCTGCTGCGACTCATGCCCGCACGTGGGGAACCCGCCGCGGCCAGGTCAGCGACGCCGAACACCGGGTCCCTCGCAACCCGACGCGGCACGGCATCACCCGAGACAGAAGCGGTTCCGTCCCGATCGACGTCGCCCGTAGTCTCGTCAGGGAGCGTCAGACCACCGTCGCCGATCAGCCGCTGCGCGACGGCGCGGGCGACGTTAATCGGGATGGCGAAACCGACCCCCGAGAAGTTGCCGTCGCCACGGCCGCCATCCTCTCCGGTGATGATGGCGGTGTTGATGCCGATAACCTCGCCCCTCAGGCTGACGAGCGGGCCGCCCGAGTTGCCCCGGTTGATCGGCGCGTCGGTGACGATGAAGTCTTCGTAGCGGGCAATGCCGAGCCCGCTGCGGTGCAGGCCGCTGACGATACCGCTGGTTGCCGTTGCCTGGAGGCCAAACGGGGCTCCGAGGGCGAGGACGAACTCGCCCACCTGCATCTGGTCGGAATCGCCGAGAGCCGCGGCCGTCAGCCCACCGTCCTTGACCTTGACGACGGCGAGATCGGTGGCCGTGTCGACGCCATACACCTCGGCCTCGAACTCCGAGCCATCGCTGAAGCCCACCAGGACCGTCCGAGCATCCATGACGACGTGGGCGTTGGTGAGGATGTAACCGGCGGCGTGAATGACCACCCCGGAGCCGTTGCGACGGGTCTCGGGGACGGTCAGAAAGACGACCGTCCGCGCCAAGAGCCCGAGCCCTCGGGAC
>JADFNY010000229.1 GCA_022563115.1 Acidobacteriota bacterium
TGCGGTTCTACCCCGACGACGAGGTCGGCTACGAGTATCCCGAGATGTACAACCGCATCTTCGGCGAGGACTACGTGCCGGAGCCGTACATCAAGCGCGCCTACGAGTACGCCAAGGATCACGACTACTACATGGAAGCGCGGATGATCACGGTGAATGACACCTACGCCTTCGAGGAAGGCAAGGACGTCTCGCTCGACACTTTTGTCGAGATCATCGGCCGCAACTTCAAGCAGCCGCCCGAGGGCCTGGGCCTCGACAACAGCCCCTCGTCGCACATGTGGCGAACGATCGCGAATCCGAATCGGCCGCTGTAGGGAGCGACATCGAGCTGGAGGCGACACCATCGCCGGGCTGTCGCCCTAGCGGCGCAGCGCCTCTATGGCGGCGCGAATCTGTCCGGCGTCGGGCGGGTCGCCGGCGAGCTCCAAGTAGCGCTCGAAGTTGACGATCGCTTCCCGGCTGTTCTCGGTCCGCTGGTGGGCCATGCCGAGCGAGCGATAGACGCGCGGGTTCGATCGGTCGAGCTCGAGCGCTCGCTCGAGGTGCTCGAAGGCCTCGTCGAGCTCGTTCATCTCCACGAGAAGGCTGCCCAACATCAGCCAGGCGTCGGCGCGGTCCGACTCGAGCAGCAAGTAGAGCCCAAAATGCCCGCGCGCCTCCTCCCAATCCTGCCTGCGCACGGCAAGTATACCGAGGGTCCTGAGACCGAACGGGTCGTAGGGGTCGAGCTCCAACAACCGATCGAGAGATTCCCGGGCGCCCGCCATGTTGGCACCTTGAACCTGCAGATGGGCCAAGTAGCGTACCCAGTTGATCAGCACCTCGGGTACGGGGCCGCTCGCCGTGTACTGCTCGAACAGCAAGTCGAGGGCCTCGCTCATCGCACCCTCGGCGGCACCGAAGTCGCCCGTCGCGGCGGCGGCCTGCGCCCGTTCGAGCAGCTCGAGCGGCAGCGAGCCACCGCGAAGCATCACCAGCTCGACGTCGTTGCGCGCCGGGTGCGGCGTCACCACGTGGCTGGCCGCCTCGTAGCCGTCCTTTTCGGCGCGCAAGACGTACGTGAAGGGGGACGCTCGCGGATCGACGCCCATCAAACCCACACGAACGCTGGGAAAGCTCGCCTCGCCGTCCTCGCCGGTCGTGCGGGTCTGCTCCCGGCAATTCGTATCAGCCTTTCCCGGAACGGGCGGTACCAACGACGGCGCGAGTGAGGTGGCCCGGAACCTCGGGCCTTCACAGCGGATGAGGCGAACCTCGACGCCTTCGATCGGCGCTCCCTCCTGGTCGACGATCCGTGCGACGACGAGGGCGAGACGCTGCGGCGAGCTCTCAGCGTAGGTGGTCGGATGCTCCGCGGCGACGGCGGAGTTTGCCGGACTCGAGATCAGTGCCAGCGAGAGGATCACCGCCGGCGCCACGAGGCTCATACCCATCTCCTTTCCACGAACAGAAAAGATTCTACTACCGCCCGCCGACGGCACACCTGACAGCTGAGGCGACGTCAGCTCTTGACTTTTGTGCAGCGCCGCATTCCAAGCGGGCGATCATCAGCTTGAGTCGACAGTGAGTCTCCTGCGCACCGATGAACGGTTGTGCGCAACGAGTCTCCGCGAACGCGGGTCGCATGTTGACTTCCCGTCCTCGAGGAGGTGATACTGGCGGCGTGTTCAGCTGCTGAACCAAGCATGGGACTATAAGGATGACTATGAAATATCCTCGTTCGCTCCTCGTCGTCGTTCCCCTTGTCATTCTCCTCGTCGCGGTCGGTGTATCGGCACAGCAGGGTGGCGACGAACGCGTCTTCACCCGCGGCCAGCTGCGCGCCGCGATTGCCGTCCAAGAGCAATACACAGACTCGCTGATGCTGGTGAGCTCGCGCGTCGTCGGCACCGCCGTCACCGCCGATGCCAGCGGCCGGGGCATCGTGCTCGTCTACGTGAGCTCCACCGCGGTGCCCGGTATTCCCACCCGGCTCGACGGGGTCACCGTCAGGGTCGAGGCCATCGGTGAGCTGGTAGCGCTGAAGGGGAAGGGGAAGCCGGGCAGCGGCGGAGACGACGGGGACAACGTCGATCCGACGTCGAGATTCGATCGCCCGGTGCCGATCGGCGTCTCGACCGGGCATCCGGATATCACCGCCGGAACGATCGGGGCGCGGGTCACCGACGGCACGGATGTCTACGCGTTGAGCAACAACCACGTTTACGCCAACTTGAACGCGGCCAACCCCGGCATTCTCGACCCTCTGGGAGGCGACTCCGTCATTCAGCCGGGGACTTTCGACGACGGGTCGAGCCCGGCCGACGACATCGGAACGCTGTGGGACTTCGGGCCGATCGTGTTCTGCGAAGCCTACCCCGACTGCTCCGTCGACAACGTAATCGACGCGGCGATCGCGCTGTCGTCGACCGTGGCGCTCGGCAACGCCACGCCCTCGGACGGCTACGGCACGCCGAAAAGCACGACGATTCTTGCGGCTGTCAACATGCGCGTCATGAAGTACGGCCGTACGACCGGCCAGACGAAGGGGCGCATCTCGGCTATCAACGCTACCGTGAACGTCGGGTACGGTGGCGGAAACGTCGCCCGCTTCATCAACCAGATCGTCGTCGGTGGTGGTGGCTTCAGCGCCGGCGGCGACTCCGGATCGCTCGTCGTCGGCCAGAAGAACGGCGACGAGCGCAAGCCTGTAGGCCTGCTCTACGCCGGAAGCTCGAGCGTGACGATCCTCAACCCGATCGACGCCGTGCTGACCGCCTTCGATGTCACCATCGACGGCTCATAGCCACGACGAATCCCAGCAGTATGCCGATTGGGCCGGGAAGGAGCGAGATTCCTCTCCGGCCCTTCGTGCTGTGGGGCGTCGTCGCAGCGCTGGTGGCGGGTTTGATCCTCGCCGGCGGCTGCGGGGGCAGGCAGCCATCCGAGAGCGACGACGCGACCCAGGACAGCGCTCCGGAAGAAGCGTCCGCGACGGAGACCGCGCAGGAAGACACCGACGTGCAAGTCAGCATCGAAGAGGCTCAGACCGAGCTCGCCGAGGAGCTGATGGCGGACCCCGCCGTCACGATCGTTGCCATCGGCGAGTGCGACGGAGCACCCTGCATCCGGGTGTGGGTCGCCGAGCGGAGCGAGGAGCTCGATGCGAAGATCCCGTCGGAGTTCAAGGGCTACAGGGTCGAGACGAGCGTCTCCGGAGAGGTCCGCAAGCGCAAGGGCAGCTAGCCCGGATATCTCAACGGGTCATGGCTAGCCCGGGCGCCCGAATCGGCTACCAGCTCACGCCCAGGTCGCGAAAATATTCGTGCAGGTCCCTGCGGGCACGGAGGTTGATGCGCTCCGACCAAAGGTCCACCGGGTTGAGGTCATCGGTAAGGATCGGGGCGCCGGCGCGCTCGGGAATGAAGCGGTTCTGCCAGGCAAAGGTGCGGTAGGTTTCGAGCCCGTCAGCCTCGGCCGCTGCGGAGGGTTCGTCGAGGCGCCGGTTCGACGCGAAGATCACGACGTTCCCCAAGCCGTTCGGGGCCTCGTGCGCCGGTAGCGCCAGCACCCAGACGAAATGGGCGGTCAGCGACACCGACACCGAGCGAACCAGGACGTCGCTCCAGCCCTCGGTCTCCAGGTTCATCACGAAGATGCCGTCGTCGGCCAGCCTCGATGCAATCAGACCGAAAGACTCCCGGGTAATGAGGTGGAACGGGATCGAGCTGCTGCCGAAGGCGTCCAGCACGACGACGTCGTAGGTGTGGTCGTCGTGAATCAAGAACTCGCGGCCGTCCATCTCGTGGATCGTCCCCTCCTCGGGGCTCAGGCCGAAGTACTCGCGCGCCAGATCGACGACCACCGGGTCGATCTCGACGGCGGTGGCGCTCCAGCCGTCCGCCGCGAAGCTCTTGAGGACACTCCCCCCGCCGAGGCCGACCAGCAGCATGCTGCCGGGCTCATCGAAGAAGCGGCGCGCCAGACCGACGACGCCGACATACGAGAACGACGACTGCCAGCTGGCCGGATCGACGATCGTGTGTATGCCGCCATCAATGAGCAGGTGCCGCCCCGCTGCCGTGTCCAGCACACGGAGCTCCGCGTATGGACTCTGCCGCACGGCGCGCAATCCGATCTCCGGGTCCGCCTGATCGCGCGGTAGCAGCCAGGCGAACGCGGCGCTGACGAGCACGAGTACCACGGCTGTGGCGACGTCGCCCGAATCGGCCCCCTCTTTCCTGCGCTCTGAGAACATCCCGGCGGCGGCGACGACGATCAGGCTCGCGCCGACGCCGTAGGTCAGACGGCTGACGCCGAAGTTCGGGATCAGGAAAAACCCGGTGAGAAGGGCGGCCACCACGCCCCCCACCGTCGACACGGCGTAGAGGTCTCCCGCCGCCCGGCCTACCTCGTCGATGCTCCGCGCCCTGAGCTTGATGGCGTACGGGCTCACCATGCCCAGCAGCGTCAGCGGCGCAAAAAACAGGGCGAAGGCTGCGACCAGCACCGCGAACCGCAGCCCGAAAGGCTCGGCGATCAGCAACACCGGGCGCCTGATCCACGGGATCAGCAGCGTCCAAAGCCCCGCCGAGGCGACGAGGTAGTAGAGCTTTGTCGGGGTCGCCTCGCGATCCGCCCAACGTCCGCCGAGCGCGTACCCGAGGCTCAGCGCCAACAACGTCACGGAAATGAGCGCCGACCACAGGAACAGGCTGACGCCGTAGAAGGGGCCGAGAATCCTCGTGCCGAGGATCTCGAGCGCCAGCACCGCGGCGCCGGAGACAAACACGATGACGTACAGGTACAGGGAGCTCATCGGGTAGCGGCCCGCGTTGGAAGGGCTTACGGCCGTGAGCATCCTACTACGACGGACGGCCGCCAATTCGCCCGCCGGCTGAACGGCCGACCAATCTCTCGGGCATGAGGCCTGGTCTGACCGCAAGCGGCTCCTTTGTTATTCTTCCTCGACATTCACGAGATTCTCGCAGGCCCCCCTGCGTCCGAAGCACCCAAGGAGTAAGCCCGTGAACGGCATCGTCCGGATTCCTGAGCCCGCCAACGAGCCGGTTCTCGACTACGCACCCGGCTCCCCGCAGCGAGAGAGCCTCAAGAAGCGCCTCGATCAGATGCTGAGAGAGGAGTACGACATTCCCGCCATCATCGGCGGCAAGGAGATCCGCAGCGGCAACACCCTCGACGTCGTCTGCCCGCACGAGCATGCCCACAAGCTCGGCGTCTGCCACCAGGTTTCCGAGGATGATATCGCCGACGCGGTGAAGGCCGCCCGTGAGGCGTGGCACGAATGGTCGGTGATGCCGTGGGAATCGCGCGCCGCGATCTTCCTGAAGGCCGCCGAGCTGCTCGCCGGCCCCTGGCGCGACACGATCAACGCGGCGACCATGCTCGGCCAGAGCAAGACGGCGTATCAGTCGGAGATCGACGCCGCCGCCGAGCAGTGCGATTTCTGGCGCTTCAACGCCTACTTCATGCAACAGATCTACGAGGGTCAGCCGAACTCCGACGCCGGCATCTGGAACTACATCGAGTACCGGCCGCTCGAAGGCTTCGTGTTTGCGGTCACCCCGTTCAACTTCACCTCGATCGGCGGCAACCTGCCGTCGGCTCCGGCGATCATGGGCAACGTTGCGCTGTGGAAACCGTCATCGACGTCGCTGCTGTCCAACTACTTGATGTATCAGGTATTGGAAGCCGCCGGCCTGCCCCCGGGTGTCATCAACTTCGTTCCCGGCAAGGGCCGCTCGGTGGGTGATCCGGTGTTCGCCAGCTCGGATTTCGCCGGCCTCCATTTCACCGGCTCGACGGCGACTTTCCAGGCGATGTGGCGGACGATGGCCGAGAACCTGCCGAACTACGGCAGCTACCCGCGCATCGTCGGCGAGACCGGCGGCAAGGACTTCATCTTCGCCCACCCCTCGGCCGACGCCGACGCCTTGACCACCGCGATCATCCGCTCCGGCTTCGAGTACCAGGGTCAGAAGTGCTCGGCCGCTTCGCGTGCCTACATCCCCAAGTCGCTGTGGTCGGGGATCGCCTCGGATCTGAAGGACCAGCTCGCCGAGATAAAGCAAGGCTCGCCGCTCGATTTCCGCAACTTCGTGTGCGCGGTCATCGACAAGGGCGCCTTCGACAACATCAGCGACTACATCAACGAGGCCAAGAACGACAGCAGCTACGAGGTCATCGCCGGTGGCGGCTGCGACGACTCGGTCGGCTACTTCATCGAGCCGACGGTGATCGT
>JADFNY010000230.1 GCA_022563115.1 Acidobacteriota bacterium
TAGAATGCGCCCTGTCGTGGGCTCACCGTGAGAGAGGTCGACCGTGATTCCAGTAGCCTTGATTCGCACCGCAGGGGATTCGAGCAGTGGCAGCCGGCGCATCCTAGCCGGCCTCGCCGTCGTGACGCTGTTCAGCGGCGTCGCCGGCTGCGCTCCCGCACCGGTCGCCGAAGGTCAGGGCGCCGCGGGCGGCCAAGCGGTCGCTGGCCGGCAGCCGACCGCCGCCGTCGACATCGGCCTCGACGACCTCAACGCGGTGCTGTGGGTGCAAACGGCGGTCGAGTACCGCGCCAACTCCTTGCAGGCCTACGCCTTGGCCGCCCGCGTGCTCGACGAGGCGCTCACCGATCCCGGTTGGACCGCGTTCCTCGGGCAAACCGAGGATTTCGAGGATCTGCCGCCCGCCATCATCCTCGACATCGACGAGACCGTTCTCGACAACTCCTACTACGCAGCGCGCCTGACCCTCGACCACCAGACCTATGTCGAGGATTCCTGGGACAACTGGGTCCTGCAAGAAGATGCGACGCCGGTACCCGGCGTGGTGGAGTTCATCAACTACGCGGCGAGCCGAGGAGTCGCAGTCTTCTACATCACCAACCGGCGCGCCCACTTGGAAGAAGCGACGCGCAACAACCTCGCGGAGATTGGCGTTTCGCTCGACGAGTCCAGCGACAGGTTGCTGCTGCGGGGCGAGATTCCGGCGTGGGAGTCGTCCGACAAGACGCCGCGATGGGAGAACGTGGCGGCCGAGCATCGCATTTTGATGATGTTCGGCGACAACATGGGTGACTTCACCGCGGCGGGAGAGGGCAGCGTTGCCGAACGCCTCGCGTTTGCCGAGGTGCACCGCGACTACTGGGGTACCAAGTGGATCACGCTGGCCAATCCGACCTACGGTTCGTTTATCGGCGCCATTCTGGACAACGACTTTTCGCTGTCCGTCGAGCAGCAGATCGAGCGCAAGCGACAGGCCCTCGATCCGAAGCGTTGACGGGAGCGCTGGCCTCCGTCGCGCCGCCGCGCATCTGCCCCCACGGTGCCTGTAACGGCACCCCCGAGAGTTTTTCAGCACCCTTTTAGGTGGCGGCCCACCGCCGCAGGAAGCGGTCGAGCGAGAAGCGGTCGTCGTCGCGCAGCACGAAGCAGACAGCCAACAGCGCCCAGCGCGGGAAAATATGGCCGCTGGGCGAAAACAGGGGCGCCGCGAGCAGGTGGCCGAAGGTGACGATCACGAGCACCGCGCCGAGGGCGACGAGCGCGTCGCGGGTCCGCCACCCGATCAGCAGCACGCCGCCGGCGATGAGCTCGACGTAGGGGATGGTCGTGCCCGTCAGCCACAGCGACCAGACCGGCAGGAACGTATCGGCGTAGGGCTCGACGAAGAGGTTGGCGGCGTGGTTCAAGGCCCCCATCTGGAACACCTTGAACGCGCCGGCCATAAAAAAGATCAACCCAAGGATCAGGCGGCTGAACAACACAGCCCACATCCGGCCGGCGGCCGAGTCGTCTCCGATCACGGTGCTCTCTTGGCTTGCAGCCGGCCCACGAACTTGGCGACGAAGCGCCGCGGCATGAAACGCACGCCGAACGAGAGCAGCCTGGGACCGATACCCGGGATTACGTAGGCCTTGCCGCGCATCATCGCCTCGTAGCCGGCTGCGACCACTTCCTCGATGCTGATCAAGCGCTTGTGGAGCACCAGGCCCGACGTTTCCATGCCGGCGACCTGTTGGAACTCGGTCATCACCGGGCCGGGGCACAGCGCCGTAACGCTGACCCCCGTGCC
Source organism: Acidobacteriota bacterium (assembly GCA_022563115.1). Lineage (GTDB taxonomy): Bacteria > Acidobacteriota > UBA890 > UBA890 > UBA890 > UBA890. The sequence continues at coordinate 1,790 of JADFNY010000230.1, forward strand.
CTCGAGCTCCGCGTTCAGCGCTTCCGAAAAGTGCAGCGCGTAGGCCTTGCTGGCGTAGTAGGTCGCCATCAGCGGCCCGGGCTGGAAGGCGGCGGCGGAGGCGACGTTGAGCACACGACCGCTCCGACGCTCGACCATGGCGGGCAGGAGCAGCGCGGTGAGCTCGGTGAGCGCCGCGATGTTTACCCGCACCAGATCCATCGACTCCTCGGGGTCGGTTTCAACGAACGGACCGAAGGTTCCGAATCCGGCGTTGTTGACCAGGTATTCGACTTCGAGTCCCCGCTCCTGAACCTCGTCGAAGAGCGCCCGCGCGCCGTTGTGGGCGGCGAGGTCGGCGACGATCACGTGGGCGTTGACGTCGTGCTCGGCTTCGAGTGAGGCTGCCAGCTCAGCCAACCGATCGGAGCGGCGCGCCGTCAGGATGACGTCGTTGCCATGTCGGGCGAACAAGCGGGCGAACTCGACGCCGAAGCCGGCGGAGGCGCCGGTAATGAGAGCGGTCTTTCGCATCAATAACTCGTAGAGAACTTCGAGGGCGTCTCGTTTGGCAGCAAGGCTAGCAGGCCGTGGTGGAAGTGTGATGGGTCTGGTTAGGCTGCCAAGGGTGCAGGCCTGCTAAACCGATGTTACGTAGTCATCGAGTGACTTCCGACCGATGTCGGGGACCTCGGCGTCAGCGGCGGGATACCCCACGACGAGCAGCAGAAACGGGCGCTCGTTGGGGGGCCGACCGAGGATCTCGTTGAGGAATCCCATCGGGCTCGGCGTGTGGGTGAGCGTCGCCAGGCCGGCGTGGTGCAGGCCGGTGATCAGGATACCGCTCGCCAGGCCGACCGATTCGATGGCGTAGTAGTGCTTCATGGAGGTGCCATCCGGGGACCTGCCCGAGTTCTGCACGAAGATCGCGATCAGCGTCGGGGCGGTCTCGAGAAACGGCTTGTTCGAATCGGTCCCGAGCGGCTCAAGCGCCTCGAGCCACTCCTTGGGAGCGCGATGCTCGTAGAACTCACGCTCCTCCACCTCGGCGGCGCCGCGGATCTGCCGCTTGATGTCCGGATCGGTGACGACGACGAAATGCCATGGTTGCAGGTTGGCGCCGCTCGGCGCCGTTCCGGCGGCGCGCAAGCAGTCATCGATGACGGCGCGGTCTACGGGGCGATCCGAGAACTCCCGCACCGTGCGCCGCCGATTTACCTCGCGGTAGAACTCGGTGGCGCGCTGGCGCATCTCGTCGACAGGGTACTCGCGATAGGTGCTCAAAGGCACGAACTTTGCTCTGCTCACGTCGGGCTCGCTGTTTCGTTCATCGCGGATATTCGTCGTCAGAGGATCCCATAGATCAACCACATGAGCTCGACTACCGCCATCGCCCGAAGGCTCAAGTCCACACCGCAAGCAAGGCCATGAAGGCGATGCCGAAGACGATGAGGAAGAACTTCATCAGCCTGTCTTCGGCGATCGACAGCTCTTCATCGATGATGTCGAGCACAGCGACGTAGATGAACGTTCCCGCGGCCAAGGCGTCGAACGCGCCCTCGATGAGGGTCGCCGTGTTCTCGGTCAGTGCCGTCGCCGCAATCGAACCCAGGAGCAGGCCTAGGGGTGTCATGAGCACGAACAGCGAGAGGATTTTCTTCTGCCGCCGGGGACCGGTGCCGGCGGTGTGCAGGCTCATCATCAGCGCGAACGCGGCGGAGCCCTTGTGAAACAGGATCGCGAGCAGGATGACGATCGACGTCGAGACATGGGTCTCCAGTCCGAGCGAGGTGCCCGCGATGATCGAATGAACCGACAGAATGACCGTCAGAACGTATGGGGAGGCGCCGGCGCCGTGCTCCGCCTGCTCCTCGAGATCGCGGTGGCTGAACACGACGCGGTCGATCAACAACAGCAGCGCCACTCCCATGATGGCCAGAAGCCCGGCGAGCGGGTAATCGCTGACCGCCTCCAGCTTCTCGGCGCCGTCGGGCAACAGGTGAATGAACCCGGCCCCGAGGAAGACGCCGCCGGCGAACGCGTTGCCGAGCGAGAAGAACCTGCGGCTGTTCTCGAACCGTTGCGCGACAATCGGGATCGCGCCGCCGATGAGACCGACCGCGATGATCGCGAACGCCGACAGGATCTTGATGGTCAGCAGGTCCATCGCTTCATCTCCGGATCCCGGCGACCAGCGTCGCCGGGATCGCCATCATCAGCACGGAAATCTGCAGCGCCCGCTTGCGGTCGACGCGGTCGCCGATTTGGTGCCCACTTTCGAAATGCTCGCCTTGGACGCCGGGATACTACCGATCAGCGGGGCGCCGCGCTACGAACGCGAACGAAGCGTCGTGGGTGCCGGCCGGATCGAAGCTGTGGCCGGACATGGTGCCAACCTCGGCGAAGCCGGAGTTTTCGAGCAACTCTCGGAACTGTTCCTGGGTGTGCCACCGGATCCCGAGGCTTCGTTTCTCCGAGGCCGTGATCGTCCCGTCGTCTCCCACCAGGTCGAAGCGCAGGGTCGCCTGCTTGATCTGGGCGTCGAAGTCGTAGGTGGCGTTCTCCCAACATTCCACCCGCGTTCCGTCGCCCTCCTCCGTCTGCCGTCTCAACCGCCACTCACCCTCGGGTGCGGGGCTCTGGCCGACGTCTCCCTCGTAGGGGAAAAACAGCGGAACGACGAGCCGGCCGCCGGGCTCGAGGTGCCGATGGAACGAGTCCAACGCGGCGCTGATGTCGGCGTCGTCGGTGAGCAGTTGGAACGAGAAGTAGGGGATGAAGATCAACCGGTATCGGCGAGCGAGCTGGAGGGATTGCATCGGCTGCCGATACACGCTGATCGGGAGATCGAGCGTCGCCGCCTTGGCGCGGCAAATTTCGAGCATTTCCTCGGAAACGTCCACGCCTTCGACGTCGAGTCCCTCACCTGTGTATTTCAGTAGCAGGCGACCCGTACCGCAGCCGACCTCCAACGCCGGCTCGCCGCCGTCGCGAATCAGCTCGCGAAAGAATGCGACATCACCGACCGCATCGGGCGGCACGAGCGCGTCGTAGGTGCTCGCACACAGCCCGCGATACGGACCCGGATCACCGCTCATACGAGCATCGATGCCGGCTGTGGTCGCCCGCGATGGTCGGGACGATCAACGATTCAGCCACGCCAGAATGCTGCGGTTGACCATCTCGGTCGCGTCTTGCTGAACGAAATGGCCGGCGCCGGGGATGGTGACCAACGTGAGGTCGTTGTCGATCCATTCCCAGGTGCGATCGAGAGCGCCGGCAAGCAGGTACTGATCCTCGAGCCCGTGGATCACCAGCACCGGGCACCGCACCTTGACCAGCGGCGAGTTGTCCTCGGTGTACGGCGGGCGCGGGTAGTTCGCCTTGTAGTAGTGGAGCATCGCTTCGAAGTCTGAACGCTCGAACGCCTCGACGTAGCGGGCTCGCGCCACTGGATCGGTGACCCATCCGGCCAGCGCTTCGGCGGTGAAGGCTTGGTGGGCGCCTTCCTGCTGGAAGTTGCGGGCGTACTGGCTGTTGGCCGCCTGCTCCTCGTCCTTGGCAAGCTCCCGCATCAGGCCGCGGGGGTGGGGGAGGTTGAGGATGATCAGACGTTCGACGACCTCGGGGGCGTTGATCGCCGTCTGCCAGGCCACCATGCCGCCCCAGTCGTGGCCGACGACGACGGCCTTCTCTTCACCGAGCGAGTGGATCACCGCCACGACGTCGCTAACCAGCAGCGGCATCGCGTAGCTCTCGACGCCTGCCGGCTTGTCCGACAGGTTGTAGCCGCGCTGATCGATCGCCAGCAGGCGATACTCGCCGGCCAGTGCCTCCATCTGCTCGCGCCAGCTGTACCAGAAGTCGGGAAAGCCGTGGATCATCACCACCAGTGGTCCGGTGCCGATCGCCGCGTAGTGGATCTTGACGCCGTTGTTGTCGACGTAGCCGTGTTCGACGCGGTCGTAGAGGTCCTGTTGTGTGCCGGGCACGGGGCCGGTGAGCAACGCCGTGAGCAGCAGGGCGGCTTTCATCTTTCCTCCGATCGTCTGAGCTGAGCAGGCCTTGGAATCTACCGATCGCCGGGTGGAGTGGCAATCGTCAGCCGTGATTCCCCCCGGTCGAACCGAGGACCCTTCCCCTTGACGATCTACAAGAGCGTGCGTATCCTCTTGTAGAACATCTAGAGGAAGGGTGGCCGCGACCTGGCCGCAGCAGGGTGCTTTCAGGACCCTGCTAGAGCCGGGGAGAGCTCGAGCGAGGGTTTCCGTTCGTCGAGAAGGGTCGCCGTCAGAACCGCGAGAACCGATGACCAAAGCAAGGTCAGACCTGCTCCAGGGGACCCTGGACATGCTGATTCTCAGGACCCTGGCGTCGGGCGCCGGCCACGGCTGGGGCATCGCGCAGCGCATCCAGGAGATTTCCAAGGACGTCCTGCAGGTCAACCAGGGATCGCTGTATCCGGCGCTGCACCG
>JADFNY010000231.1 GCA_022563115.1 Acidobacteriota bacterium
CTCCCCGTACACACCCATGCTCGGGGCCCGGGCGAGGCCGTTGTCGGTCAGCCGGTTCGATGATCCGAGCCAGATCTCGCCGCCCCAGGTGCGCATGCCGATCACCGGTCCAAGTTCGAGGCGGCGAAATCCTTCGGCGAAGGCCTCGCCGTCGGAGGCGGTCTTCTGATCGACAAGTACCACCATGTGGCCGCGGAAGGCGAACTGCATGTTCCAGGTCGGCTGCCCGACGCGCTCCTGCCAGTACATCCAGGCGCGGCGCATGAGTTTCTCGAGAATGAACGAATCGATGTTGCCGCCGCTGTTGCGGCGCACGTCGATGATCAGCCCCTCGCGGTTGAACACCGGATAGAACTGCCGGTACCAGGCGGTGATGTCGTTGCCGCCCATCGCCCGCAGGTGGACGTAGCCGATCCGCCCTTCGCCACGCTCCTCGACGGCGAGCCGCCGTGTGTACTCCCAGTCGCTGTAGCGGAGGTTGCGCTCGTTGTTGATCGGCACGACGATGACGTCGCGAGTCTCAGCGCCGCCGCCGCTCCCGTTGCCCGGTGTCACTTCGCCGGTGTCCGATGCGGTGCCCGAGCCGCCGTTGTTGTTGCCAGCGTCGTCGGTTGCGTGCGGCTGCAGCGTCAGCAGAACCTGTCGACCGCCCTGGTTACGAAGCAACGCGCCGATGTCAGGAACGTCGAGCGTCGCCACTCCGTTGACGGCCACGATCACGTCGCCTTCCTTGATCCCCAGGTAGGGGTCGGCGAGCGGCGACATCTCGTCGGGGTAGTCGGGGTCGGACTGGTAGATGTAGTCGATCCGGTAGCCGCCGAGGTCGGGCTCGCGAAAGATCCGCGCCCCGAGGCTCGGCACGCTGACACTGTCGTCGCCGGTGCGGACGTCGCCGCCGCGGACACTGGTGTGCAGCGCCGAGAGCTCGCCGACGAAACGACCGATGAGATCGGACAGCTCGGTGCGGGTGGTGACTCGATCGACGAGCGGCAGGTACTTTTGCAGCGCGCCGTCCCAGTCGACGCCGTGCATGCCGGGGTCGTAGAAGTAGTCGCGCTCCATACGCCAGGCGTCGACGACGATCTGGCGCCAGTCTTCGCGCACGTTCATCGGGAAGGCCCACCCATCCAGATTGACCTGGGCGTCGTCGATCCGGTCGCCGACCGCTTGGGCACGCGCGTCGATGACATAGAAGTTGTTGCCGCGGCGCACGAGGATCTTCTCGCCGTTGGCCGACACCTCCGCCGAGCGGATTCCCTCGACCACGGTGATGGGCTCAGGGTCCTCGCTGTCGAAGGCGAGCGCCATGAGGCTTGCGCCGCCGCCGAAACCTCCGCCGCCGCGGCCGCCGCCGGCTTGTCGCGAGGTGTAGAAGATGGCTCCGTCGTTGACCCGGAGGTCGGCGTAGTTGCCGGGCTCTACAGGCACCTCGCGGACACGGCGTTCGATGCCCTCAAGGTGAATCTCCACCACCGGTACATCGGGCTCCTCGGTCTGTTCGTCGTGGACCTCGCTGCCGGCCATCGCTGCGTTACCGCCGGTTCCCGTGGGGTTGCCGCCGCGACGACCGAAGCGACCGTTGCTGCTGTCCTCGTCGCCGGCGAGCTCGTCATCGGGTCGGAACGGCGAGCGCAGGCCACGCCGCAAGGCCACCTCGTAGATCTTGATGGGATCGGCGAAGTAGGGCTCCGGCGCGCGTGCCCCCCAGGGGCTGCCGACCGAAGACCGCAGGTTGCGGTCGGAAACGAAGTAGAGAAAGTCACCCTGCGGATCCCACGCCACCGACGAGCTGTTGGTGCGATCCGAGGTGACCATTGTCGTGGTCTCGGTGTCGACGTTGTACAGCTTGATCTGCCGGAAGCTGTTCATCGCCGTCATGCTGTAGGCGAGCCAGCGGGAATCGGGCGACCAGGCCATGTCGCCGATCCCCTCGCGGTTCTCGGAGATGACCCGTGCCGTGCCGGTCTCGATGTCGAGCAGCGACAGATCGCGGTTCATGTCGTCAAAGGCGATCCACCGCCCGTCGGGCGAAGGGGTTCCGGCAAAGCGCAACACGCTGCCGTTGTCGCTGATCGGTGTGGGCTCGCCGATACCGTTGGCCGGGATCCTCACCCACTCGAACTCGCCGCTGGCGTCCGACAGGCCGACGAGTGATTCGCCGTCGGGCATGAACATGACGTCGCGGTAGCGGATGCCCTCATCGTTGACGGCGCGCACCAGGCGACCGCTGCCGGCGGGGGCGACGAAAACCCGGCCGCGCGCCGTCAGCACGATGCTGTCGCCCTCGGGATGGATATGCGCCGAGGTCAGGTACTGCAGCGGGTTGGTTTCCCACTTCTCGCGCAGCTGGTCGAAGTCCGAGGCGAGCGTGATGGGGATCAGCCGCGACGTATCGGCGGCGATGTCGTAGAGCCAAAGGTCGGCGCCGAGCTGGTAGACGATACGGCCGTGCGACAGTTCCGGGCCGCGCACGTCCCAGCCGCTGTGCTCGGTGTGCTGGCGCAGGTCGCCGCCGTTGGTGTTCATCGACCACACGTTCATCGTCCCGTCGCGATCGGTGACGAAGTAAACGCGCCCGTCCCAGTACATCGGCGAGTGGCTCTCGCCCTCGTAGTCACCGGTCAGCTCGATGGCCTCGTCCGCTCCGGCGATGAACTTCCATACGTCGCGGGCGGTGCCGCCGACATAGCGCCTGGTGACGTTGTTGTGGAACGCCGGGCGCACGAAGAAGAGCGTGTCGCCGGAATCGTCGTAGGTGGCCTCGCTCGCCGTCGACAGAGGAACCCGCTGGCGGGTGTGATCCACGAGGTCGAGGGCGATGAGCTGCGGCACCGGTAGCGTCGCGTAGTAGCCGGTCGTGTACACGAGCTTGCCGTCGGGCGTCCACGTCGTGCCCACGGACGAGTCCGCTTCATACGTTTGCCGGGTCGGGACGCCGCCGGCCAACGGCATCGTGTAGAGCTCCGCCGGGCCTTCGTAGCGGGCGGTAAACGCCAGCGTCGTTCCGTCGGGCGAGATCACCGGGTCGGTCTCCTCGGACGGATGTGTGGTGATGCGCTGGGCGACGCCACCATCGACGGTCGTGATCCAGAGATCGCCCTCGGCGGCGAAGACGATCGTGTCGTCGTGGATCTCCGGGAAGCGGTAGTAGCCGGCAACGCCCGAGGCTTGGCCGGCCGCGGTGGCTAGCGGAGCCGCTTCGGGCAACAAGGTTGCGGTTCGCTGATGGACCGCGCCGGGTACCGACCAGATCGGCGAGACGACGAAAACGAGGGCGAGTATGAGAAAAGTGCGGCGCATTCTGTGACTCCTGCCGAGGATTTTTTGACGAAAGGACAAGCGTAGTGTTTCCTCGCCGCCATGGACAACGGAGACTCTGATCGGCTGAGGCACAGCCGGCCGGTCGTGCCGGCCACCCGAGGAGGACACCCGTGCACACCGAGACAATGAGTCGTCCCCTCCTTGCGGGTGCCACCCTCGTTGCCCTCACGATCGGCGGTGCCTGCGGTACGGCAAACGCTCCCGGCGCCGAGACGACCGTGGTAACCGGCCCCACGGATCCGATCTCCGCAGCCGCGCCGACGATCAAGGAGATGTTCGCCGGCGGTGTCGAGATCATCGACTTGACCCACTCGCTGAGTCCGAGCGCGGTTGCTTGGGGCGCCACCAGCCCCTTCGAGTACGAGGCGATCCGCACGCAGCCCAGCGGCGCCGTGTCGATGGGGGCTTACAGCACGCCCGAGCACCATGGCACCCACCTCGACGCCCCGATCCACGGGGGCGACAACCTGCCCACGGTGGATGAGCTGACGCCGAACGACTTGTTCGGCCCGGCGGCGGTGATCGACGTGTCCGCACAGAGCGCCGCAGACCCCGACTACGCCGTCACCCGACAGGACATCCTGGATTGGGAGGAGCGCAACGGCGAGCTTCCGGTCGGCGCGATCGTTCTCATGTATAGCGGCTGGAGCGAGAAGTACGACGACGCAGATGCCTATCGGAATCCGGATGACGACGGCCGCATGCACTTCCCGGGCTTCTCCGAGGCGGCGGCGCGCTTTCTGATCGAGGAGCGCAACATCCGCGGCATCGGCGTCGACACGCTCAGCGTCGACCCCGGGGCGGCGCGCGGGTTTGCGGCGCACGGCGTGGTCAACGGCAACGGCAAGTTCCACCTCGAGAATGTCGCCAACGTCCACCTGCTGCCGCAGGCGGGCGCCTACCTGATCGTGGCCCCGATCAAGATCGAGGGCGGCTCGGGCGGACAGGTGCGGATCTTCGCGGTGATACCCTAGCCTGCTACGCGCGCCCGACTCTTTGCGCGCATACGCTAACGCAAGAACACCCGCATGCCCGACCGGATCCTGGAAGTCATCAACGGGGCCGGCGCGACGCTCGCCCTGCAGATCGCCGTTGCCGTCGCCTTGCTCATGCTCGGCAGGCGTCTCTACTGGTTGTTCGTCGCCGGCGTCGGGTTCGTCGTCACGATGGGTTTGGCGAGCGAGTATCTCGAAGTTCCTGAAGAGTGGATGACGCTGGCGCTGGCGATCGCCGCCGGTCTCGCCGGGGCGCTGTTCGCCATCTTCCTGCAGAAGCTGGCGGTGGCGATCGCGGGGTTCGCTGCGGCCGCATACTTCGCCCACGCGGTGGCCGAGATCATCGGCCTGGGAGGGTCGCCGCGGAACGTCGCGGTACTCGTGGTCGGCGTGCTGGGCGCCATCTTCGCCAGCGTCTTGTTCGATTGGGCGCTGATCCTGCTGTCGTCGCTCACCGGGGGCGTGCTTCTGGTCGACGCCTTCGATCTCGAGCCGACGTTGGCTTTGGTGGTGATGGTGATCGTCGCCATCGCCGGCATTTCGATCCAGGCCAACATGCTCCACCGAGACCGCGGCAAGGACGGGTGAGCGAAGGGCGGAATCGTCCCGGCTGGGATCGCTATTACCTGAACATCGCGCACGCGGCATCGACGCGTTCGAACTGTATCCGTCGCCAGGTCGGCGCCCTGGTGGTCAAGCGGAAGTCGATCATCTCCACCGGTTACAACGGCACCCCTATCGGGGTGAAGAACTGCTTCGACGGCGGCTGCCTTCGTTGCCAGTCCGACGCGCCCCCGGGCGAGAGCTACGACACCTGCGTGTGCGTGCACGCCGAGCAGAACGCCATTGTGCTGGCGGCACGCCACGGTAACGCGGTCGAGGGCGGCACCCTGTACACGACGCTGCGGCCCTGCTTCGGCTGTCTCAAGGAAGCCATCCAGGCGGGCCTCACCGAGATCATTTTCGAGGACGGCGAGGAGTATCCGGACGAGCTCGAGGCGGCTTACCAGCGGCTGCTGGAGGAGGCCGACATCACCCTTCGCCAGTACGCCGACGGTGGCGTATAGTCCATCCGTGCCTGAACAGTGCCCGGATTGCGGATCCGAGATTCCGACGGGGGGACCCTTCGGAGGGCTGTGTCCGCAGTGCTTGATGGGGCTCGGTTTGTCCGCCGGCGCGGTCACCGAGGAGAGCTGGGTCGATCGGGCCGACGAGTCGCCGGCCACCGGCATTCTGACCTTGCCGGCCGGAGCCCTCCGCACCCCCGCCACGATGACGATCGGTGGGCCTGCCGAGATATACGCCGAGACCGAATCGCTGCTTCGTGGTCGATTGCAGGTCGGCGCCTGGATGATTGTGCTCGGTTTCCTGGGGTTCGTGCTCAAGGAACTGGTCGACCCGCCGCTTGTCGATACCCCGCCGGGCTTGTGGGTTCGCCTGCTTGGGGCCGATGTCGCCGAGCAGCTGAACAGGTTCGGCGGGCGAGCGTTTCTGCTGCTGTTCTATGGCGCCATCATCGTCCTGCTGCGCAGCCCGCGGAGGTTGAGCCTGCGGCAGCTGCGGGTTGTAGAGGCGGCGATTGTGTGGGTGATGGCTTTGTGGTTGGTCAGCGACCGGGTGTACTGGACGCGTCGGGCGATCGACGAGCGGGATGAGGTCGCCACCCTTTGGGCGGTAGCGTTCGCCGTCATGATCTACTTCGCTCTCCTGAGCGGCTACGGGTTGTTTGCGCCCAACGCCTGGAAGCGGGCCCTGTGGATGACCGGATTGCTCGCGCTGACGCCGGTGGCGATCGTGGTCTATGTAGGGGCCATGGCCACCGACGGGGCGGGGGCGGCGTTCCTGATGGAGCAGGTGACGGTCGGCTACCGGTTGGGAATGGGACTGACGCTCGGCATCGGCGTGATGATCGCTACCT
>JADFNY010000232.1 GCA_022563115.1 Acidobacteriota bacterium
ACGGGCCAGAATCGACGTGGCCTCAGGCGACCCCGCGCTGATCGGGGAGCCGGCGATGATCCGCTCGACCGACGCCTCGCCCGACGGCGAGTTCTTCCTCGTCACCACGAGGAAGGACGATCTTTCCTACATCGTGCCGGTCAGCAACGTCGGCACCCTCGACGAGATCTGGAACGCGAACGGTGAAGCGCTGGCGCTGGTCGAAGACGAAGACGTCGACGAGCGGGTGCAGAACAACAACGACGATGGCCAGCGCCGCGGCGGCCGCGGCGGCCGTGGCTTCGGCGGCGACCCCGACAGCGATGACAAGCGGAGCCTGACCTGGCGTACCGACGGCGGCGCGGGGATGGTATTCCTGCTGCGTGAGCCGCGCCCGGAGCGCGATGACGACGCCGACGAGCAGGAAGCCGAAGAAGAGTCGGAGGAGAGCGAGCCGCGCAAGGATCGCGTCATGTACTGGGCGCCGCCTTTCGGCGACGACGACACGGAGCCCGTGTACGAGACCGAGGATCCGATCAACGGGCTTCGCTTCGATGAATCAGGCCGGCTGATGTTCCTGACCCGCCGCGACGGCGACACCGAAACCGTCCACGCGGTCTCGCTCGACGATCCGAGCGAGGAGCACCTGATCTACGAGGAGGACACCGACGACCGAACCGCCGACATGGGCACCCTCGTGAGCGGCGCCAAGGCCGGTACCGTGCGCCTGTCGCCGGGCGGGCAGCACGTGTACCTCTCCGGTACGCAGTACTTCGACGATCCGCTCGTCGAGGCGCCACGACCGTTCGTCGACAAGGTCGAGATCTTTACCGGTAACAAGGAGCGCATCTTCCAGAGCTCGCCGGACATGTTCGAAACCATGAGCTCACCGCTGAACGACGATCTGAGCGAGATCGTCGTCTCGCGCGAGTCGGCGACGGTGGTGCCGAACCAGTGGCGCCTCAACCTCGAGACCGGCGCCGAGACGCAGGTGACCTTCAACGAGGACAGGCACCCGGAGATCACCGCGGCACGGCGTGAGCGGTTCACGATCAGGCGCGCCGACGGCTTCGAGTCGCGGGTCACCGTGACCCTGCCGGCCGACTACCGCGAGGGCACACGGATCCCGGCGATGTTCTGGTTTTACCCGCGCGAGTACACCGAGCAGGAGGCCTACGACGAGGGCTTCCAGACCTTCAACAAGAACCGCTTCCCGAACGTCGCGGCGCGCTCGATGAGCATCCTGACGGTGCTCGGCTACGCTCTCATCGAGCCCGACGTGCCGATCGTCGGCCCGGAGGGTCAGCGTAACGACGAGTACCCCCACGACCTGCGCAACACGCTGGCGGCGGTCATTGACGAGATCGACGCCCGCGGTTGGGTCGACCGCAGCCGCCTCGGCATCGGCGGCCACAGCTACGGCGCCTTCGGTACCGCCAACGCCATGGTCCAGACGCCGTTCTTCAAGGCGGGGATCGCCGGCGACGGCAACTACAACCGGTCGCTGACGCCGGCCGGCTTCCAGAGCGAGCGCCGCATGCTGTGGGAGGCGCAAGACCTCTACATCGAGATGTCGCCGTTCTTCCAGGTCGACCGGTTGTCGGGCAATCTGCTGATGTACCACGGCATGGACGACCACAACGTCGGCACCAACCCGATCCACTCCGAGCGCATGTTCCATGCGCTGGAAGTGCTCGGCAAGACGGCGGCGATGTACAAGTACCCGTTCGAGGACCACGGCCCGGCGACACGGGAGACGACGCTCGACCTGTGGGCCCGTTGGGTCGCCTGGCTCGACCTCTACGTCATGAATCCCGAGGGGCACGAGGCGACGACGACCAACGACGGGTCGGGCTCGGAGGGCCGCTAGCCACCCGTTGAGAAGTCCGGGTTAGGGAGTTCCACCCGAGACGGTGAACTTCTGTACCCGCCGGCCGGTAGACGCCTCTCCCACATAGAGATTGCCGTGGGAGTCGATGCCCATCCCGTGGGAGCGCAGCATCTGCCCCACCTGGCGGCCGCCGCGGCCGAACTCGCCGACGATCTCCATATCCGCCCGGTGCAGGATCCAGACCTTGTGGTTGGTGCCATCCGCCAGGTACAGCCACTCCTGTTCGGCATCCGGCGAGAGCGCGATGACGAACGCCGATCCTGACGACAGGGTCCTGGGTGCGACGATCTTCTCCATCACGAACTCGCCGCTCTGCTGGAAGACCTGGATGCGATTGCCGCGGCGGTCGGCGACGTAGATCAACCCGTCGGTTCTCTCATCTTTTCTGATCTCCATTGGGGATGTTGCGGGGCAATCTATCGCCTGGCGCGATCGTCACACAACAGCAGTGCGACCATAGTGGAGTTGCCGGCGCCGCTGGTTCTGACCCAGGGCGTTCGATGCTCAGATCGCCGACTTCGAGCCCAGGGAGCCGTACTCGAACGGAGGAACCTTGACGTCCCGCCCGCGAGCGGCCACGCTAGTCAGGTGCATGTTGCCTAGGGGTGGCCACTCGGCCTGAGATCAGACCCTTGAACCTGATCCGGTTGATACCGGCGTAGGTAATGGCAGCCTGCTCCTTCGCGCCGCGAAGGAGAGGCGCTCTCGAACCGAGTAGGTCGTCTCCTGATTCAGGAGAAGACTATGTCTCAACGTATTGATTTCTCTGTGACGGATGTCGCGGTGGCCGTGTTGCCGCTGCGATTGACTTGTCTGGCGCTGGCTTTGGGCCTGTCGTTTAGCCTCGCCCCCGGCGTCGCAGCTCAGGAGGGCTCCGGGGCGCGTGGTGTCGACGTTTCGCAAAGCTCGCGGGTGCGCGGCGTCGTTCTGGATCCGACCGGGGCGCCCGCCGCGAACGCGGCGGTGGCGGTTGGCGCCCAGCTGATAACAACCGACGCCAATGGGCGCTTCTCGATCGCTGTCGATACCGGCGATCGAGAATTCGTCGTGCGGCATCCCGCCTATCAGGAGCTCCGTCAGGTCGTGACCGTGGCGGGCGAGGACGTCGAGATCGAGCTCAGGTTGCAGTGGGTCACGGCGGTCAACGAGTCGGTCACGGTGACCGGCATTCGGGCTGGCGAGCAGATGCCGGTGACCAAGCGCAACATGCACCGGACAGAGATCGAAAAGCTCGATTATGGCCAGGACGTGCCGCAGTTGCTGCAGTACACGCCCTCGATGAACTGGTACTCCGACTCGGGGGTGGGCTCGAACTACTCGTACTTCAGCATGCGCGGCATCGCCCAAACCCGCATCAACATGACGCTCGACGGCGCGCCGCTCAACGATCCGGCCGAGCACGCGTTGTACTTCAACAACTTCCACGACTTCTCCAGCGCGGTCGACAGTATCCAGATCCAGCGCGGCGTCGGCACCTCGTCGGTGGGCTCGCCGGCCTACGGTGGGTCGGTGAACTTCGCCTCACGAACGGCGTCGCAGGAGCCGCGCTTCGACGGGCGCGTGGTGTTCGGCTCGTACGCGACCGCGCGGGCGTCGATGGGCTATCAGACCGGCGTGTTCGACAACGGCCTATATCTCGGCGGGCGCTTTTCGTTCGCCAGAACCGACGGCTACCGCGACAACTCCGGCACCGAACACAACACGCTGTTCCTCAACGGCGGCTGGCAGGGCGAGCGGGCCTCGTTGACGTTCGTCGGGTTTTCGGGTCGGGAGCAGTCGCAACTCGCCTATCTAGCCGTCGAACCGGAGGTCCTTGCCGAGAACCGTCGTTTCAACCCCCTCACCGTGCAAGACCGCGACGACTTCGGCCAGGACTTCGCCCAGGTGAAGTACACCCAGACGGTGGGTGAGCGGTCGTTCCTGACGGCGTCGTTCTACTACAACGGCGCCGCCGGCTGGTTCCAGTTATGGGACGACCCGGTGGCGCAGACCGACCTGCTGCGCTTCGGCATCGATCAAGGGTTCTTCGGCAGCATGGTCACGTTTACGACCACGACCGACCGGCTGTCGGGAACTTTCGGCGTGCACTACAACGACTTCAGCGGCGATCACTTCCTCGACTCCGCCGCCGCCGGCCGGCTGTACGCGAACACCGGCTTCAAGAGCACCGCCAACGGCTTCGGCAAGATCGAATACGACCTCGACGGCACGATCCTGTTTGGTGATCTGCAGGTGCGCTGGGCCGAGTTCTCTTACCAGGGCGACATCGACCTCGGTTCGGTGAACTGGACGTTCGTCGACCCCAAGTTCGGCGTGCGGCGGATCCTTTCGCCGCGGATGAGCCTGTACGGCTCGGTTGGCAGGGCGCAGCGCGAGCCGGGGCGCCTCGACATGCTGGTCGGCGAGGACAACGCCACCGTAGCGCACGACCTCGAAGCGGTCCGGCCCGAGAAGGTCCTCGACTTCGAGGCCGGCGTTAACTACAACTCACCGCGGCTGGCGCTTCAGGTCGACGTCTACGCGATGGAGTTTACCGACGAGATCGCGCTGACCGGCGAGCTGTCTGAAGTCGGCCTGCCGCTGCGCCGTAACGTCGATAGCTCGTACCGCCGCGGCATCGAGGTCGACTTGAAATGGATGCCGCTGCCCGGCTGGGCGGTGTTGCATAGCCTCAACCTGAGCCGCAACCGGATCAGCGAGTGGACGCAGTTCTACGACGTGTACGACGAGGCGGGCAACTGGATCGGCAGCGAGCCGCTTACCTACACCGACGTGCCGCCGCTGCTGACGCCGCGGGTGATCCTCAACCTCGGCGCCGAGTACACCCGCGGAGCCACCAACGTGGCGCTGATGGGGCGCTACGTGGCGCACTCGCAGCTCGACAACACCGGCCTCGAAGCCTTCCGCACGCCGTCGTTCACCAACCTCGACCTGCGCGCCTCACAGGAGCTCGGCCGTTGGTGGCCGGGCGCGGCGCCGAAGGTTCATTTGTTCATCAACAACCTGCTCAACAACAAGGATCTGCTGCCGAGCGGCTACAGCTACCAGTTCATCAACCGCGATGCCGCTGGCAACGACAGCCTCGACGGCATTCCGTTCTACTACCCGCTGGCGACGTTCAACGCCTCGTTGATGCTGGAGCTGAGCTTTTGATCGTGGATGCCGGGATTGCCGGCGCGCCGGGTCGGCGGGCGACGCAGCCATGATCTCCCTCGAGGTCATTGCCGTGGTAATCACGCTGGCGGCCGTCTATCTGACGACCCGCCAGGTGATCTGGTGCTGGCCGCTGGGGATGGTCAGCGTGATGCTGTACGCGCTGGTCTTTTTCGAGGCGCGGCTGTACGCCGACATGGCGCTGCAGGGGCTGTACTTCGGGCTCGCCGGGTATGGCTGGTGGGCCTGGCTTCATGGCGCCGAAGACCACGGAGAGCTGGCGGTGGCGACGACGTCGCCGCGGGCGTGGGCCGTGCTGATCGTGCTGGCGGCACTCGGCGGCGTGTTTCTCGGCCAGGTACTGAACCGCCTGACCAACGCCTCCTTGCCCTTCATGGACTCCCTGCTGACGTCGTTCTCGATCGCGGCGCAATGGATGCAAACCCGCAAGCTGCTCGAGTCCTGGCTGCTGTGGTTGGCGGTCGACGTTTTGTACGTTGGCATGTTCCTGTACAAGGACCTGTACCCGACGGCTGGCCTCTACGGCGTCTTCTTGATCCTGGCAACCATCGGATTCGTCCAGTGGAAGCGGTCGATGGGCGTGCCCGGGCGCGAAGCAGGCGTCGCGGCGTGAAGCGCGTCGTGGTTACCGGCTCCGAGTGCACCGGCAAGACGACTCTCGCGGGGGCCCTGGCGCGGCACTATCAGGTGCCGTGGGTGCCGGAGTTTGCCCGGCGCTTCGTTAGCGAGAAGGGCGCGGCGCCGGCATTCGCCGACGTCGAGGCCATCGCGCGCGGCCAGGTCGCCCTCGAAGACGAAGTCGCGGCGACCGCCTCGACGTTGCTGATTCAGGACACCGACCTGCTCAGCACGGTGGTCTACAGCCACCACTACTATGGCGCCTGTCCGGCCTGGGTGGAGGCGGCCCTGCAGGAGCGGTGCGCCGACCTGTACCTTCTGGCCGGGATCGACGTGCCGTGGGTCGCCGACGGTGACCAGCGCGAAGTACTTGCCCAGAATAATACTCCAATCGCCGACGGGACAGGTCACGAGCACCTCGAAAGTTCCTCGCGAACGCTCGGCGGCGATCAGCCGCATCGTCAGGACCGGTATGGTGAAGAGGATCATGGCCGAGATGAGGCGGAAGAGATCCTGGACCACGAAAACCGTGATGTTGGGAGCTTCGGCCGGACCTCCGAAAGGCCCTC
>JADFNY010000233.1 GCA_022563115.1 Acidobacteriota bacterium
GCTCTCGGAACTCGCGCAGGCAGGAAGTCGGTACGAGATGGGCGGTACTGGGCTCGAACCAGTGACCTCCTGCTTGTAAGGCAGGCGCTCTCCCAGCTGAGCTAACCGCCCGTGACAACCCCGCAATTCTACCGCGCCGATCGCGAAGCTGCCAAACACCTCCAAGGCAAGCTTGGCGCGGCGCGGCCAGCGGCGGGGCCGGTGGCGCGTATTCAGAACAGGCCCTCGCGCCCGCTCGCTTCGTAACCCGTTGAGATATCCGGGCTAGCAGGCCGCGGCACCCGCCTATCGATACACGTCGCGACGGTGCCCGACTTTGAACACGGTGATCTGCCGCGCCGCATCGTCGATGAGGTAAACGACACGATAGTGCCCTTGCCTAAGCCGATACTTGTCGGCCCCGGACAGCTTCTGGCAGCCGGGCGGCCTCGGGTCGTGCTCGAGGACGGCGATGCGATCGACAATCCGACGCCGGTCCTTAGCGGGTATCGCGTCGATTTCCTTCGCCGCCGACGCCTTGACTAGAAGCTCATAGGCGGCCACGTCGTCTCAGGTCCTTGACCACGGCCTCGAACGTGAGGGAGGGCTCATGCGCCCGCTCGTCGAAGACTGCGAGATCGTCGGCGTCCTCCGACAGACTCTCGCGCACCGCCTCGTTCACCAGCTCCGAGATGGTGTACTCGGTATCAGCCGCCTTCAACCTCAGTGCGCGATGCAGCTCGGTGTCGAGGTAGATGGTGGCCCTCCTTGTTTTCTCGCTCATTCCGGAAGAATAACGTCAAAACGTCATGACGTCAAAACGTGCGAGGTATCCGGAAAAAGTGCTCCCTACCGGACTAAGAGCGCCTTCATCTCCCGAACCGCGGCCTCCAGTCCGACGAACGTCGCTCGCGCCACGATGTTGTGGCCGATGTTGAGCTCGATGATCTCGGGGATATCGACCATGCCGCGGACGTTGCGGTAGGTCAGGCCGTGGCCGGCGGCGACGCGCAGGCCGGCGGCGTGGGCCCGTTGGGCGACGTCGGCCACCTTGAGACGCTCGGTTTCGGTGGGCCCGGGCTTGCGGTTCTCGGAGGTATCCGCGTAGACAGCGGTGTTGATCTCGATCTGGTCGGCGCCGATCTCAGCGGCGGCGGCGATCTGAATGGGGTCGGGATCGAGGAAGATCGCCACCGTCATACCCATCTCGCGCAGCGCGGCGACGGCATCGGCGAGGCGCTGCGGGTCGCCGGCGACGTCGAGGCCACCCTCGGTAGTGACCTCTTCGGGGCGCTCGGGCACCAGCGTGACATTGTCGGGCTTGCAGTCGCGGGCGATGCCGAGCATCTCCTCGGTGGCCGCCATCTCGACGTTGAGGTGAGTCTTGACGGTGGCGGCAAGCAGCTGTACGTCGCGCTCGTTGATGTGGCGGCGATCGGCGCGGATGTGCACGGTGATGCCGTCGGCGCCGCCGAGCTCGGCAAACGCGGCCGCCTGCACGGGGTCCGGCTCGGGGGCAAGGCGCGCCTGGCGCACGGTGGCGATGTGATCGATGTTGACGCCGAGAAAAACCGTATCGGACATCCACTAATCCTAGCCCAAATGCGACCGTCCCTCGGCCGGTCGATGACGGCGGTGATTCGCTGGTTACACGTCGCCGACGGCGTCCTGCAGCGCCGACACCACCGATCGCGCCAGGGTGCGGATCTGGTCTTCGTTCTCGCCTTCGACCATGACGCGCGCCAGCGGTTGGGTACCGGAGTAGCGCACCAGGATCCTGCCGCCGTCGCCGAGCTCGGCTTCGGCGTGGCCGATCGCTTCCTGCACGGCGGGCAGCTGCTCGATCGGTGTCCGGTCGCGGATCTCGACGTTCTCGAGCACCTGCGGCATCGGCGTCAGACAGGCGGCGAGCTCGGAGAGCCGCTTGCCGCTCTCGACCACCGTGCACAGCACCTGCAGCGCGGTCACGAGGCCATCGCCGGTGGTCGCGAAGTCGAGGAAGACGGTGTGTCCCGACTGCTCGCCGCCGATGTTGTGCCCACCGGCCCGCATCTGCTCGATGACGTAACGGTCGCCGACCTCGGTGCGCTCGACGGCGACGCCGACCTCGGCAAGCGAGCGCTCGAGGCCGAAGCTGCTCATGACGGTCGCCACCACGGTGGCGTTGGCGAGAAGGCCCTTTTTCTTCCACGCCCGGCCACAGATCGCCAGCACGTGGTCGCCGTCGACCAGTACGCCGTTCTCGTCGACGAACAGGCAGCGATCGCCGTCGCCATCGAGACAGATCCCCAGGTCGGCGCCGTGATCCTTCACCGCCTGCGCCGCCACCTCGGGGTGCAGCGCGCCGACACCGTCGTTGATGTTGCGGCCGTCGGGCTCGACGCCGATGTCGATGGTTTGCGCGCCGAGCTCCTGGAAGACCGACGGGCCGACCTTGTACGCCGCGCCGTGGGCGCAATCGACGACGATCTTCATGCCCTCGAGCGTCATGCCGCGCGGAAACGAACGCTTGACGTGCTCGATGTAGCGGCCGCTGGCATCGTCGATGCGGGTCGCCTTTCCGACCGCGGCGGCGGTCGGGCGAATGTCGTCGATCCGCCCGGTGAACGTCAACTCCTCGATCTCGTGCTCCTCGTCGTCGCCGAGCTTGAAGCCATCGCGCGAGAAGAACTTGATGCCGTTGTCCTGGTAGGGGTTGTGCGAGGCCGAGATGACGATGCCGGCGTCGGCGCGCAGGCTGCGGGTGACGTAGGCGATCCCCGGGGTCGGCAGCGGACCGACGAGGAGGACATCGACACCCATCGAGCAGATCCCGGCGGCCAGCGCGTTCTCCAGCATGTAGCCCGACAGCCGGGTGTCCTTGCCGATCAGGATCCGATGGCGGTGGTGCCATCCTTGAACACGTGCGCCGCCGAGCGACCAAGGCGGACGCAGGTCTCGACGTTCATCGGTTCGATGTTGGCGATGCCGCGAACCCCGTCGGTGCCGAACAGCTTCGCCCTGCGGTGGGGGCTTGTCATCACGGTGCGCGCCCGATCATCGGCGTGCCGGTTGGTTGAACACGTGCACGTTGATCTGGCGTTGCGGGTAGGTGATAACCAGTTCGATCAGCTCGTCGAGCTGCTCTTGTCCGAAGTCAATCGCCGGCGCGATCAGGTAGTCGCCCGCGCGCGGCGCCAGCTCGGCGGCGTCGATCACCAACCTCAGCGTCTCGACGTCGATCTGCTCGAGAAGCGATGGCGGGCCGCGCAAGAGAACGACCAGATTGTCCGGGTTCACGACCACCTGGTACTGGGCGTTGATCACCTCCACCGGCACGGCCTCGAACTCCATGGTCTCGGGCCGCTCGAGGATATCGACCCGCATCGCGACCTCGCGCTCCTCGGCGAGCTCGATGAGCGGGTTGCCGGACACCAGCGCGACCACCTGGGAAAACGATTCGCTGCGACCGCGTACGTCGACGATGGCTGTCTCGACACGTTCGAGCGCTTCGACCGCCGATCGAGGGCCGCTGACCCAGGTCATCTCCGGGTCGGTCGACTTGCCGACAACCTCGTAGCCGGCGGCGGGCTCTCCCGAGGTCACGGGGCTGATCGGGACGTAGTTCTCGAGCAAGTCCTCCAGAACAATGACGATCTCCGCCGGGTCGATACGTTCGATCTGAACGCCCGAAGGAACGTTGAGGTTCGCCGACAGAATCTGGAAGACATTCTCGCCCGCCACCGCCCCCGACAGGTCGATCCGTGGGCTCAGCCTCCCCGCGGTCACATTCCTGAGGTCGAGCTGCGAGCCGCGCACCCGGATGCTGACCGTCTGGCGATAATCCCTGGCGATCGCCAGATCGGACGGCCGGTTCTCGAGCACGACCGGAACCGGGCCAAAGATCTCCAGAACCGTTTCCTCGGCGTTGACCGCCACCCAGACCATGAGGGCCAGGCCCACGGCGATCGCCTTGTCCTTGAAGTGCTTGCCGGGGTGGGGCTCGATGACCTTGAGGACCCTACCTAACGTACTCATTTGCCCATCCCTCCCGCCGGCTGGGCGCCGGGAACGTCCTCGGCAACCTGGGTCTTTTCCTCCTCGGGTTCGAGATCGACCAGACCGAGCAGCTCGCGCAGCCGGTCGGCGAGGGCCTGGCCGTCCACGTCGCGCTCCAACCGGCCGTCGACAACGATCGAGATCTTGCCGGTCTCCTCCGATACGACGACGGCGACACAGTCGGTCTCCTCGCTGATGCCGATCGCGGCCCGATGGCGCGACCCGAGCTCGCGCGATAGCCGTGGGTTGAGCGTCAGCGGCAGAAAGCAGGCCGCCGCGGCCACCCTGCCCTGCCTCATGATCACGGAGCCGTCGTGGAGCGGCGCCGCGGGATTGAAGATCGATACGAGCAGGTCGTACGACACCGCCGCGTCGAGGGTGATGCCGGCGTCGGCGTACTGGCGCAGCGACATCTGGCGCTCGAAAACGATGATGGCGCCGTGGCGATGGGCCCCCATGCCGGTCGCCGCGGTGACGATCTCGTCGATCGGATCGATGTCGCCGCCGCGCCGCATGCTGCGGAAATACGCCGTGCGACCGAGTTGGGTCAACATGCGGCGGATCTCGTTTTGAAACAGCACGATGATCGCGATGACGATGTAGGCCCAGACGTTCGACAGCAGCCAATGGAGTGTCTGGAGGCCCGCCAGGTCGACGAACAGGCCGAACAGGCCGAGCACGACCAACCCCCACACCATGCGCATCGCCCGGGTGCGGCGCAACAGCAGGAGGAGACGGTAGAAGAGGTAGGCGATGATCGCGACCTCGATGAGGTCCTTCCACCCGAAAAGGCTGAGCCTGTCGATCAGGAGACCCATCCGACTCCCTCACTACGTATCGCTGCCGCCACGGCGGCGGCGCGCTTCATCGCCTCGACGTCATGAACCCTGATCACGTGGGCTCCTGCGAGCACCGCCGCCGCCACCGCCGCCGCGGTCCCCTCCAAACGCTCCTCGGGGGGGAGGTCCAATACTGCCCCCACGAACGACTTGCGCGATGGGCCGACGACGATCGGCCGGCCCAACGAGCGCAACGCCGACAGGTGCCGCATGAGCGTGTAATTCTGCTGCGGCCGCTTGGCGAACCCGAGGCCCGGATCGACCAGGGTGAGCTCCGGATCGATGCCAGCCTTGTGGGCGCGCCCCAACGCGCCCCGTAATTCCTTGACGATATCCGCTATGAGGTCGCCGTAGCGAGCCGCTTCGTACATTGTGCCCGGCATCCCCCGCATGTGCATCAGCACGACCGGGACGCCGGCGTCAGCAACCACGCCGGCGAGATCCGGGTCGGCGCCGAGGCCGTGGATGTCGTTGACCATGGTGGCGCCGGCCTCGATCGCGGCGGCGGCAACCACCGCCTTGGAGGTATCGATCGAGATCGGCACGTCGATGATGGCGCTGAGGCGCTCGATGACCGGAACGACGCGCTCGATCTCGAGATCGGCGGCCACCGGATCGCCCCCCGGCCGGGTCGATTCGCCGCCGACGTCGATGATTGCCGCACCCTCCTCGACCATGGCGCGACCGCGCTCGACCGCGTCGTCCCCGAGCACACGACTACCGTCGTAGAACGAATCGTCGGTGCAGTTGACGATGCCCATGATGCGGGGCTCGAGGGCACATTCGATGATGTGGTCGCCGCAGCGAACCTTGAAGCCGTTGCGATGATAGGCGGCGAGGGTAGAGACGACCTCCTCCGCGAGGCGCGACAGATCGGTCTCGGCGGCCAAGAGCTGAGCCCTCAACGCCTCGACCTGGGGAAGAGCGGCGAAAACGACGAGATCGACGGCGTCACTGTCGGGGCACGGTTGGGAATGGGCCGCCCCCCCTACCCTACCGAGCGCCTGCAGGAACGGCGTCGCCAGCCGCGGGGCAACCGCCTGCAGCCGCACTGCGTACGTCCCGTGGCTCGCCGCCAGCTCGTGCAGGCCCGGGCTGTCGTCCGGAAACGGTAGCGGCAACGGGTCGTAGCCACCCAGAACGTGGGCGTTGTGGGGGTACAACCGTTCTATCAGATCCGAAGGAGTGGGCGAATCCGAAGGGGCGGGCGAAGGCGACCGCGCGGTCTGGGCGCCGACCCTCGACATCTTAGCGAGCTCCCCTAACCTTCCGCCGGCTGGCCCTCGTCGAGACTCGGGATCTGCGCCCCGTCGCGGGACGACTTGTCGGCCTCGGCTTCGGCTTCGAC
>JADFNY010000234.1 GCA_022563115.1 Acidobacteriota bacterium
GGAGGGGAGCCCGGGCTTGACGGCGACGAAATCGGTGACGGCGCGTCTGTCCGTCACCGTTCGAACAGTGACAAAGATTCGGCGTGTCACCGTTCGGAATTCCCGGAAAGCCGTGCCGGTGCTGAGTTGTCACCGTGTCACCGTTCGAACACCGCAAACGAGGGCGTTGACTGGCAGCAAGAAAACGCCGCTCAGCTCCGAGAGATCCAAGACCGTGAAGGCGACGACCCAAACGGCGAGGTTGCGCTATGACCGCCGCCGCCATTCTCGCCGAGACTGAGCGACGCGGGATCAGGCTGCGGACGGACGGCAGCATGATCGACTGCCGCCCAAAGAAGGCGATCTGCCCCGAGCTGCTCGAGGCGATACGTGAGCGGAAGCCCGAGCTGATCTCCCACTTGCAGCAATCAGCGTCTCGTCCTATCGGCTGCGCACGGCCACCCGAGCCGCACCGCCGGTGCCCGAGCTGTGGCGGCGGCCTGCAACGCGACGACGCCGACAACAGCCCTTGCTTCACGTGCCGTTGGAGCCGCGAACATCTGTGGCCCCAGGGGCCACAATGAGCGGGCACGTGCCCAACGAGCCCTTCGGTGAATCCTTGGTGAAGGCGTCCGACGTAGCCCAGTTGCTCGGCGTGTCGCCAAAGACGGTTCTTCGCTGGGCGTCCGAGGGGAAACTCCCGCACTATCGCCCCGGAGACACGACCGTTCGATTCAAGTTGTCAGAAGTATCTGACTGGGTAGACTGCTGCCGAGCCCCGTTCGATCCAGACCGTGCTAAGGAGAGGCTCCGTGCTCTTGCCAATTGCGCCACTGAAGATGTAGAGCAACTTGAGGTAGTGAAGTAGCAGCCGATGGCCGTATACCGACGAGGCCCAAACAAGGACGGCAAGTACACTTGGTACGCCGAGTGGCGTCTGCCCAAACGTCTCGGCTTCGATGGCCGGAAGTGCCGAGTCGGGTTCGGCAGCAAAGACAACGCTGAGATCGAGCTGGCCAAGAGGAAAGAAGCCCTCCGCGATGGTACCTACCTCCTGAAGTACAGCCAGAAAGGCCGCGATAAGCGGTTGGTGACCAGGACGTTCGGCGACGTGGCGCAGGAGTTGCTTGACCAGCGAGCGCAAGACCGCGGCTGGAAGCGGCGCACGATCAGCAACAACGGCTACGCGTCGTCGTTTCTTGTCTCCGCGCTCGGAGAGAAGCGTCTTGCAGATATCAACGCGCTCGATGTCGAACGCTACAAGCGGAAACGGCGAAAGCAGGTCTCGGGACCGACGGTGAACCGCGAGCTGGCCTTGCTCAGCGCGTTGCTCCAGGTCGCCGTCGAATCGGGCGAGTTGATCGCCAACCCTGTCCGAGGCATCCGCCGTTACAGGGAGAACGAGAATGCCTGGCAGTACCTCAGTCCAGACGAGGCAGACCGCCTCATCGCGGCCTGCGCTCCCCGGCTACGGCCAGTTGTCTTGTGCGCAATTTTTACGGGAATGAGGGCTGGCGAGATCCGGGACTTGCTTTGGGACTACGTCGACCTGCGCCGAGAGCTGATCTGGATTCGGGATACCAAGAGCGGCGAACCACGAGAGATTCCGATTCACTCTGTTCTGCGACGTGAGCTTGTGAATCTTCGGCGACGCCGCATAAGTCCCCACGTATTCACCAAGGCGAACGGCGAGCAGTATCGGGACTGGCGCAGTGCTTGGAGAACAGCCACGCAGCAAGCGAAGCTCGAGGGTCTTCGGTTCCACGATCTACGTCATACGTTCGGCACCTGGCAAACCTCCGCAGGTACTCACCCGTTTATAGTTCAGGCGCTCATGGGCCACCGCACGCAAGCCATGACGCGACGGTACAGTCACGCCACGTCAGCTGGCAAACGTACCGCCGTCGACAAGCTACCGTCGGTTGGTGGGACTGATAAACTCAGGGAACTCGCGCCCACATCCACGCCCACACGGCGCCGGCGGGCTGCCGATCACAGCGAGCACTAGATTCGCCGTAACTCGCTGATACAACTAAAGATCTTTCTTAACGGAGGGGTAGCGAAGCCTGGCCGTACCGCGCCCGACTCGAAATCGGGTTCTCGGGTTATAACCCCGGGACGTGGGTTCGAATCCCACCCCCTCCGCCTTTTCTTTGCTGGTGGGCACTTGTCAGCCGCACCGGGCCCCTGACGCGCGCTCCGGCCATTCACCGCAGTCTGAGGGCGGCACGGCCCCGTCGCACCCTTGCCCCGCGGTCGATCCGGACACACACTCCCGCAGCAGCAACGAGAATCACTCCCCGATCAGATCGAGAGATCGGTGGATCTGGCTGCCCGCGCCGAGGCGATTCTGGAGGGCGGCAGCGGCGGAGGTTGACCTAGCACAATGACGAGCCGCCACCTGTTGTTCCTTCTGGCACGCGGTCTCTACTCGCTCGGCCCGCCACTGCCGGCCGTGCTCATCATGGGGCACATGCGCAGCGGCTCCACGCTGTTGCTTCATATCCTGCTGACCAACCCCCGGCTCATCGGTTGCGGCGAGCGCAACGCCGCATACAGCTCGCATCTGGACCTCGACAACCTGGAGATCGAGGCGCGGATTGCCCAGCGGGCGCCCTTCCGGCGTGTACGGTACGCGGTCGATCAGATCAATCACGACCAGTTCACACCCAGTTGCGATTTCCTGAAAGACGAGCGGGTGCTCGTGATCTTCCTGATCCGGGACCCCCCGTCGACCATTCACAGCATTCTCGAGCTGACACGGACCTTCTACGGCGGAGCATGGACGGTTGAAAGCACGGTCGACTATTACTGCCGCAGGCTTCGAACGCTCACCGAGCGCGCAGCAGGCCTCGAAGGCAAGCAGAAAGCGATGGCGCTCAGCTACGACGCGCTCGTCGACGATACGCCGACGGTGCTGCGGGAGCTGGAGACGTTTCTGGGTCTGGACGCCAGACTCCGCGAGCAGTACGCGATTCAACGTTTCACCGGGAAGCGCGGCGACCCTTCCGAAAAGATACACGCCGGTCGTATTGTTCGGCGTCGCGTCGAGCCGCGAAACCAAATCCCTCCCCACGAGCTCGAAAGAGCGACCAAAGCCTACCTGGCGTGCCAGAATGCGATCGATTCGTTCTCTTAACGGCGCAGCCGCTCGAGCTCGTCGTCGATCATCTCCGCCAGTGTCTCGAAGGGCACCGCGCCCCCGGGCAGTGGGCGACCGTTGATGAAGATCGCCGGGGTGCCGTTGACCCCCACCGCGGCGCCGTCGCTGGTGTCGGCAGTGATGACATCGACGTACTTTCCCGACGCCAGGCAGGCGCTGAATGCCGCGGTGTCGAGGTCGAGACGGCCTGCTTTCTCCTCGAGGTCGGCGATCTCGAGGCGATCCTGCTCGGCGAAGTAGAGGTCGTGGGTCTCCCAGAACTTCCCCTGCTCATGGGCGCATAGCGAAGCTTCGGCCGCCTTCTGCGCCTGCGGATGGATCTGGTTGAGCGGGAACTGCTTGAAGACGATCTTCACCTGGTCGGCGTATTCGGCCTTGATCTGCTCGAGGGTCGGCATGAACGACTTGCAGTAGGGGCACTCGAAGTCAGAAAACTCGATGAGGGTGATCGGCGCGGCGACGCTGCCGAACAGCGGCGAGCCGGCGGTCTCGATGTCGACGCGGAAGGGGTCGAGAACGTAGTCGACGTCGTGGTCCGCGGCGAGGTCTTCGGCGAAGCCTTCGAGGACCGAGTCGCGAATCTGGCTTTCGAGATAGTCGCGGATCTGCGAAGCGATCGCCTCGAACGACTGGCCGTCGAGGTTCGCCTGGTTCTGTATGTAGAAGAAGCGCACGTCGTCGTCGGTGACGTCTACCTGATCGCCGAGAAGCTCCGCGACCAAAGCGTCGACGGTCACGCCGCGGGCCTCGGCCTCCGACTCGACCAGCTTGTCGCGCACGAACTGCTTCATCGCCGTCTCGATGACCTGGTGCCGCTGGCTGCGGTACTGGAAGTCCATCTGGCCGAGCTGCTGGCCGATCTGCTCGACCAGATCGCCGAGGGTGATCTCGACGCCGTCGATGGTGGCAAGCACTTCATCGACCCCGGTAACGGTGGCGGCAGACTGGACGCGCGGGGCGCGCCCCGGCGCCGGCTCTGCCGTCACCCCGGCATCGCAACCGGTGGCGAGGATCGAAACCGCAAGCAGCGCGGCGAACGCGCACACCGAGCCGCGGCGCACGCAGACAGATGCGTTTTTCATGGGAGGCTCACCTCCTTTCCGAGAGAGGCAACTCTACCATCGGGCGCACCCCGGATCCC
Source organism: Acidobacteriota bacterium (assembly GCA_022563115.1). Classification (GTDB taxonomy): domain Bacteria; phylum Acidobacteriota; class UBA890; order UBA890; family UBA890; genus UBA890. The sequence continues at coordinate 4,284 of JADFNY010000234.1, forward strand.
TGGGTTACGGGCAGCGTGCCCGCAACGGCACCCGCGGGAGTTTTTCAGCACCCTGTCACTACGAAGTCAGCGCTGACTCCAACCGCCGCAACCGCGCGTCGATCTGCTCGAGCATGTGCAGGATCATGACGTGGGTCTTCTTGGCGTCGATACCCACCGGGCTGTCGGCGCTGTAGATCGCTTCCTCGATGCGTTTGTAGTCTTCCTGCGGGATTTCCATGGCTCGTCCTTTGCTGTGCCGGTCGGTGGGGATGGTCGTGAAAACAGCTCAGATGAGGTCGGAGTCGCCTTCGGGCGCCTCGTCGAGCTCGGCGATCTTGTGCCAAACGGTCTCCTTCTCGCCCTCTTCCGCATCCGAGGCTGCGGCCGTCGTGTCGAGGCCGGGGTCGGCGAAGTCCACATACCCATGGGTGCCGTCGCACAACGGCTTGTTCTTCGAGCGACCGCAACGACACAGCGTGTAGTGCTCCAACGACGCACCCTCTCCGCGCTCGATGTCCTGCAGCTCGATGCCGCCGGTGACGAGATAAGGTCCTGCCGCGACAACCTGGATCGTCGGCGGCCGCTGCCGGTCGCGATGTTCGACGCCGTCGACCGAGTGGCTCAAGGCTCCCGAGGGGCAACGCCGTGTCTGCTCCACAACCCGCTCGCCGGGAGCACCGTCGGGATCGATCCATGGCTCTATGCCGTCCCGAAACACGTCGGGGAGCTGGTCGGTGCAATAGCCGATGTGGGAGCAGATGCCACGGTTGTCGTGCACGGTGACCGCCTCGCCCTCATAATCGGTGCGGAAGTCCCACTCGCCGTCGCTGAGCTTGGTGCTGCGGAAGTCGGTGTTACGGTGGTTGCCGTCGCAAAACGGCTTGGTGCGCGAGTAGCCGCAGCGGCACAGGGCAATGTTGCCTTTCTTCTTCCGCGCCGTATCGATCGGGTTTCCCTCGGCATCGAGCAGATTCTCGAGCCCCTCGACGCGCAGCGGTCCATGCTCGCGTGGGCTGATCTGCGGTTTGGCGTTTTCGGCGTCGTTACCCATTGGCTCTTCCTCCGCCGCCATGGTCGGACAGCGGCCGCTCAACCGAAACCGAACCATGTGCCGGCGCGTACGTCTATCGTGGGCGGCGTCGAATTCCGGGAGGCCGCGGGGCAGCACTCCAGCTGCCCCTCCAGCGCCCAGGGCGGCGAGCTCGGCAGCTTCGGCCCCGGCCAGATGGTCCCCGAGTTCGACGAAGTGATCTGGAAAGAGCTCGTTGGAGAGGTCCACGGACCGGTGAAGACGTCCTTCGGCTACCACCTGAGCGAGATCGTCAGCCGCGAGGAGTAGCGTTCGCGGCGCCTCGCGATCAAAGCTACGCAGCGACCTCGATGTAGGTCACGTAGGCGTTCGGCTGGGGAACGTCCAACCCGTCGGCCTTGAGCGTCTCGATGTGAAACTCGATCGCGCCGCGCATCGTAGCTTCGGCGTCGTCAATAGTCGTTCCGGTCGCGACACAGCCCTCGAGATCGGGTGAATAGGCGCCGAACCCCGTCTCGCTCTTCTCGATAATGACCAGGTATCTCATTCCACGATTCTCGCCTGTTTGAAAATGCTCTTCAGCGTGCCGGGCGGTAGATCATCCCCGGGCTTGCCCGCGATGGTGACGAGGCCGCCCTTCGTCTGATGACGGTACTGTCGGTGGCTACCGCGCATCCTGACAAGAATCCAACCTCTCGTCTCCAGCAACTTTATGACATCGCGGACCTTCATCGTAAGCTGTCCCGCACCTCACCCTCGCCCACGTTCCCCATGAACATCTCCCCGGTCCCCACGCCGCCGCCCACGCGCAGCGAATCGCCATCGGAGGTCACGGCCACTTGGACAACGGCGTGGGCACCGAGTTGGGACAGGTGATCGGCCAGCGGTGTTCCAGATAATAGACAGGTT
>JADFNY010000235.1 GCA_022563115.1 Acidobacteriota bacterium
CGGCTTCGATGCGGTCGACGATGCGCCCGCTGATTTGCTTGTAAAGCGACGTCTCGGCGTTCCGATCGAGGCTGATTTCCAGCTGCATGGTCATTTGATTCCACTTCCTGAGTTTGCCGCGGCCAGCCCTTCGAGGAGTGCGTTCAGGCATTTCCGATCCAACGATGCCGAACGCCGCAGCAACGCCTCCGGGCCGAGGCGAGGTGCCATCAGGCCGTAGCCGCGATGCCTGTGCCCTGGCGCGTAGGCGTGCACGAGCTCATGGGCGATCACGTGAGCGAGAGCCTTGGCGACGTCGACGGCGGCCCGGGTCAGCGTCGCGACGGTGTGCCCGAGCTCATGCACGACGTTGCGGTAAAAGACGTACACGACGGCCCGTGGAACCTCGCTGCCGATGACCGCGCCGAGAACCTGCGGCGGGAGTCCCCAGCGCCCCGGGACCCGGTCAAAAAAGATGACCCGCAGGCCGTTGGCGGTCGGCGTCCGAATCCGAAGTGCCGTCAACCCAGGTGATCTCGATGGGCACGCCATCGAAGATCGCCGCCAGCTCCGGGCCGACCCGCTCGCGCACCTCCGAGGGCCGCTCGGTGCCGCCGAAGTGGGCCAGCACCAGCGGAACGGGGCCGTCGGCAGCGTCCGGCGTTGTTGTCACCGCAGCCAGGGGCTCCGGCCGAAGCGCCGGAACCCCGCGCGCGGGGGGGACAAGACTGCTGCTGCTAATCGCGATCATTACCAAAAACCCGATGAGCTTGACCATGTTGAACCTCCACATTGTTCTATGTGGGGGAGCACATGATGTTCTCTTACCTGGTGATTGTTACCATAAATCGGGGGTCAATCGATGATCAACTAGGCCGCATTGGGAATATTGTCCTACCCCAGGTCAGCACTGATGAAGGTACTGTCAACGTAGGCTGATTCCTTGGCCGCTTGGACGTCTCGCCCAAACAGCAAACCCCCGGAAAAAGCAGCGCCCCGTTCCCTCTGGAGACCGTTCGTGGCAAAATTCAGACGGTTCGTTCCATGGACAGACATCTCATGGCAATATGGCGGCACCATGACACGCTCGCGTAGGGTTCTGCTCCACGTCGACGACGGGCGCCGGGTGCCGGTAGAGCCAGAGGAGGTGTTCTTGCTCGAGGCGGTGGGCGACCAGACCGAGGTCCGCACCCGGGGGCGCCGACGGCTGCGGGATCTGCGGTCGCTGGGCGAGGTGCTCGCCCTCTTCCCGGAGGAAGTGCTCGTCCAGGTGCACCGCTCGTACGCGATCAATGTCGATCGGGTCACCGAGGTGCGCCGTCGGCCGTCGGGCCGCGATTGGGAACTGAAGATGGAGCCGCCGGTCAACCGGGTGCTGCCCGTCGGCCGCACCCGGGTCGAGGCGCTGTGGGCCGCCTACGGCGAGGGGTGATCGTGCCTCCGTCTCGAATAGTGGATCACGCGTTTCTCGCCGATTTCGAGTTAACTTGCCAGTACCCAGGCGAGAGGTTTCACGCTACTCGAAGGGCAGGTTGAGCGTATAACGCACCACCTGCCACTCATACGTGTCGGGGTCAGCCTGTACGCCGTAGACGAACTGGTCGCGCGTTTGCTGCCACATGATGGTGATCGGCAGGTCGGGGATCTTGACCGCGGCCAGCAGCTTGCCATCGGGTGAGAGCACGTCGACGGTGCGGATCACCGGTGGGGGGAGCTCCTTGACGCGGTTGAGGCGAGGTAGCACATAGATGCGGCCTTGCCCGTCGAGCAACAGGTCGGCGGGCATGACGAATTGGCCCAACGACCCGTGGAAACGGGAGACCCAGCGGACCGAGCCATCGGGATCGAACGCGACCACCTGCGTCGCCGGCCCGATGGTACTCACGTAGACTTCGCCGGTGTGCTCGGCGGCGAAGTTCGGCTGCAGCCCGGCGGGTATACGCGCGTAGCGCTGCGTCTCCTGGAGGCCGTTGTCGGTAACCGCGAAGCGGGCGACGGTGTAAGCAACCTGGTTGATGCTGGCGTCTCTGAGCATAGCGCTGCTGAGCACGGTGCCGTCGTACAAGGGGACGACGCGGGTGCCGGTGACGCGGTGTTCGGAGCCGTTGATGTACTCCCCTTCGGGGGTCCAGAACCCCAAGCGACGATAGCCGATGTAGATGAACAGGCGGTCGTCCAGAAAGCCGATCGGTCGCCGTATGGCGCCGCTGAACTCGCCGGGTCCTTCGCCGCGGCTGCCGAATTGGTAGAGAAACTCGCCTGCCGAACTGAACACCGCGACCCGGTAGTTGCTCGGGTCGTAGACGAAAAAGCGCCCGGCGTCATCGAGGGCGATGGTTGGCGCCGACTCCCCGAACGAGTAGTCGTCGGTGCCCCGCCTTTCCTCGATCACCAGGTCGGGGACCAGCTCCAGCCAGCCGTCACGCTCATCGACGGAAAGAAGCCGATGATCGTGTGCCGGTGTGCCTTCGGGAACCTCGAACCAGGCGTCGCCCTTGGGCTGCTCCGCCTCCGGCCCGGGCGCCGCGCAAAAGGCGAGACACAGCATTGCGGCGACGGGGACAACCGTAGTACGGCTGACCTGCGCGCAAGTGAACTCGCCAAGTCGGCTCATGAAGTTCTTGTCGCCCTCCCGGTAGCCGGTGTACCAGCCCTGCGTGTTCGTTCAGGAGCCTCTCACAATTGAGACACAGCAACGACTTTCGTATCTGGCGCGAATGAATCTCTCGACGAGACCATCCCGATCATTGCATCTCGTCTTGCTCGGACGTGAGACGCCCGTAGGACAAGGAACTGCGGCTCGTGGATCACGCGTTTCTCCCGATTTCGAGTTAGCTTGACAGTACCCATCAGCAAGGTCGAAGCTGGCCAAAGCCATATGAAGATCGAGCGAGTACGATGACCGCCGCCGAATTGTTCGTGAAGTGCCTCGAGGCCGAGGGCACGCGCTACGTCTTCGGTGTCCCCGGCGAGGAGAACGAGGACCTGCTCTTCGCCCTCGATGACTCGCACATCGAGTTCGTTACGTGTCGTCACGAGCAGGGCGCCGCCTTTATCGCCAACGTCTGGGGGCGGCTCACAGGCCGGGCCGGGGTATGCCTCAGCACCCTCGGGCCCGGGGCGACGAACCTGATTACCGGGGTCGCCGACGCTCAGCTGGACAAGGCCCCGCTGGTGGCGATCACCGCCCAGGGCGGATTGACCCGCTTGCACCACGAGAGCCACCAGCAGATCAACATCGTCAACATGTTCCGGCCGATTACGAAGTGGAACGCCTCGATCACCTCCCCCGAGATCGTTGGCGAGGTCGTTCGCAAGGCATTCAAGCTCGCCCAGATGGAGAAGCCCGGCGCCACCCACATCGAGCTACCCGAGGACGTCGCCGCTCAACAGGTAGAGGCGGAGCCGATCGAGCCGCGACCGGTGCGACGGCCGAGCGCCGACTACCGCGCCGTCGATCGGACGATCGAGCTGCTTCGGCAGGCCGAGCGACCGCTGGTTCTTGCTGGAAACGGGGCCATCCGCAAACTGGCGAGCAAGCACCTGCGCTCCTTCGTCGAATCTCATCGCCTGCCGGTGGCGTCGACATTCATGGGCAAGGGAGCCGTGTCGGACCACTCCGAACAGTCACTGCTGGCCATCGGCCTGGGCTTCAAGGACTACGTCATCGAGGCCGTCGAGCAGGCCGACCTCATCCTGACCGTGGGTTACGACATTGCCGAGTACTCGCCGGATCATTGGAATCCGGAGGGCGACATACCGATCGTCCACATCGATTTCAGCGCCGCCGAGGTCTACGAGCGTTACAACCCCGAGGTCGAGGTGGTCGGTGACATCTCCGCTGCCTTCTGGGAGTTCAACCGCAGGCTTGCGGGCGAGAACCTCGGCTTCGACAGCGAGTGGTACGCGCCGATTCGGCGGCGCATCCTCGAGGACATCGCCGGTTACTCGCTGCCCGACGCGACGCCTTTCACGATCCCCGGCGCGCTCAACATCATTCGTGAGGTCCTCGCCGACGCCGGGCTGCTGATCAGCGACGTCGGCAGCCACAAGATGTGGATCGCTCGCAACTTCCTGACCGGGTGCGCCGGTGGCTGCCTCATCAGCAACGGGCTGGCCAGCATGGGGATCGCGCTCCCCGGCGGTATCGCCGCCGCACTGGTAGATCCCGACCGCCAGGTTGTGGCCGCAATGGGGGACGGCGGCTTCCTGATGAACGCCCAGGAGCTCGAGACCGCGAAGCGCCTCGGCGTCGGTTTCACCGTCGTGGTCTTCAACGACAACGACTATGGGCTCATCAGCTGGAAGCAGCGCCGGTCGCGAGGACGCTCGGTGGGCACGCGCATCGGCAATCCCGACATCGTCGCTTTTGCCGAGAGCTTCGGCGTCGCCGGCTACCGGCCCGAGGGCGCCGCGGAGTTGCGCCAGGTGCTGGAGTCTACGCTCGGCTCCGGCGAGCTCGCCGTGGTCGAGATCCCGGTCGATGCCGGTGTCAACAACGATCTTGTAGAGAAGCTACGAAGCTACTTCGCGTGAGCGCGGCACAACTGCAGGAGATCGTCGATGGGTATCGAAGTCGTCAACCCGACCACCGGTGAGCACGTGCGCACCTACGAGGAGATGTCACTGGACGAGGTGAGGGAAGTGGTCGCCGCGGCGCACCAAGCTCACCTGGCATGGCGAAGGGCGCCGTTTTCCGAGCGCGCCGAGCTCATGCGCAGCGCCGCTGGGCTGCTGCGAGACCGGAGCGACGAGTACGCCCGTCTGATGGCAATCGAAATGGGCAAGCCGGTGCGAGAGGGTCGCGCCGAGGCCGAGAAGTGCGCTTGGGTCTGCGACTACTACGCCGAGAATGCCGAGAGCTTCCTCGCCGAGGAGCCGGTGGAGACCGACGCTACCGAGAGCTTCGTGACCCATCAACCGCTCGGCGTCGTCCTCGCGGTCATGCCGTGGAACTTCCCCTTCTGGCAGGTCATTCGTTTCGCGGCTCCGGCTCTCATGGCGGGCAACGCGGGCGTTCTGAAGCACGCCTCCAACGTTCCGGGTAGCGCCTTGGCGATCGAAGCGCTCTTCCGAGACGCCGGCTTCCCCGAGAACTTGTTCCGGACGCTGTTGATCGGCAGCGTCCAGGTCGAGGCGGTCATCGACAACGAGCTGGTGCAAGCTGTCACGCTGACCGGAAGCGGGGCTGCAGGAAGGGCCGTTGGAGCGGCCGCGGGAAGGGCGTTGAAGAAGTCGGTCCTCGAGCTCGGGGGCAGCGATCCTTACCTGGTGCTCGAGGATGCCGAGCTCGATCACACCGTCGAAGCCTGCGTCACCAGCCGTCTTATCAACGCCGGACAAAGTTGTATCGCTGCCAAGCGCTTCGTCGTGGTCAAGCAACTTCGTGAGCAATTCGAGGCCCGCTTCGTCGAGCTCATGGAGAAAAAGACCATGGGAGACCCACTCGACGAGGCGACCGAGGTCGGGCCCCAGGCCCGCAGCGATCTTCGTGACGAGCTCCACCAGCAGGTCGCGACAAGCATCGAAAAAGGCGCTCGTTGTCTGCTCGGCGGCGAGATCCCAGCGGGCGACGGCGCCTTCTATCCGCCGACCGTCCTGACCAGCGTGCGGAAAGGGATGCCGGCCTACGACGAGGAGCTGTTCGGCCCGGTCGCTGCGATCATCGAAGTAGAGGGTGAGGCGGAGGCGGTGGAAGTGGCGAACGACTCGCCCTTCGGGCTCGGCGCAGCGATCTTCACATCCGACGCCCAAAAGGGTCGTCACATCGCCGCCGAGCAGTTGCAGGCCGGCTGCTGCTTCGTCAACGACTTCGTGCGCTCGGATCCGAGGCTGCCGTTCGGCGGCGTCAAGGAGAGTGGCTACGGCCGCGAGCTTTCCGCCTACGGAATCAAAGAGTTCGTCAATACGAAGACGGTTTTCGTGCGCTGACGACAGTACTGTCAAGTCAACTCGAAGTCGGCGAGAAACGCGTGATCCATCAACCGCTGAGGGCTGACGAACCGGCGCCTCTCTCGGGCACCCTAATCCTCCTGTTGTCGGAAAACCTGGATACGGTCGTTGCCGAAATCCACGACGTAGATGGTGCCGTCCGGACTCACGGCCACCTCTATGGGACGGTCAAACCGACCGGGGGCGTTGCCCTCTTCACCAAACTGACCGAGAAACTTCCCCGCCGCTGAAAAAACCTGAACGCGGTCGTTGTCGACACC
>JADFNY010000236.1 GCA_022563115.1 Acidobacteriota bacterium
TACGCGGCCTCGACCCGGAACTCGACGCCGCCGCCGTCGCCGCGGCGCGGCTGTGGAAATTCGAACCCACGATGCACCAGGGCAGGCCGGTAGCTGTGCGTGGCAACTTCACCGTGACGTTCGGTTACTAGTGCTTCGTTGCAGAAATCCGCGTCACATCTTGGCGGCCCTCCACGCCCAGCTAGAACGCGGATTTCTGCAACGAAGCACTAGTGTGGCCTGTAACGGATGAACGGTTAGTAGCATTAGCAGTCTGCGCTTCGGAAACCGCTCGCCACCATCAACCACCGCCGCTCGGCTACGGCGACTTCTTCAGCCGCTCGACGAACGCCGAGCGGAACTTGGCCATCTTCGGGTTGATGACCGCCTGGCAATAGCCCTGCTGCGTGTTCCGACGGTAGTAGTCCTGGTGATGTTCCTCGGCCGGATAGAACACGTCGAGCTCGGTGACCTCGGTGACGATCGGCCGGTCGAACAGCTCGCGTGAGTCGAGCTCCGCGACGATCTGCTCGGCGGTTTCCCGTTGCTGCGGCGTGTCGAAGAAGATCACCGAACGGTACTGGGTGCCGATGTCGCCGCCCTGCTGGTTGAGCGTCGTCGGGTCGTGGGTGGCGAAGAAGACCTCGAGAATCTCGCGGTAGCCGATGATGCCGGGGTCAAAATGAACCTGCGCCACTTCGGCGTGGCCGCTGTTGCCCGCGCAGACTTCCTGGTACGTCGGGTTCGGCTTCTCACCACCGGCGTAGCCCGACTCGACGAAGCCCACGCCTTCGAGCTCCTGGAACACCGCCTCGACGCACCAGAAGCAGCCACCCCCAAGGGTGGCGATTTCGTTGGCCTGGGTGTTGTCGTCATCCATCACAGAAGCCGCCGTTGCCTGTATTCTGCCGTGTGACTCGTGATTGTCCCGCTTGGGGTTGCCAGCAGCAACTCGCGGGCGCCTGGCCTAGTAGGGTGCTGAAGAACTCCCGTGGGTGGCGATCAACTTCTGACGCCATGAAAAAAGCCGGCGACGGTTGCCCGTCGCCGGCTTCCTCGTTTGCAAAAAGACCAAGAAAACTATGCAATGGCGGGTACCGGAGATCAAAGGAACCCAAAAGACAGGTATCACGATGAAGGTCGCTCCCAACGCCTCGCTTGTCGTCGCCCTCGCCCTTCTCGGTGGTGTCGCCGTAGCCGCGCAACAGGCCACCGACGCCGAAGCGCGATTACGGTCCTGGGACCAGCACGTTCGGATGGAGCGGGACTCGCCGTTTCGCGACCTCGAGTGGCGCGCTATCGGGCCCAAGCAGGCCGGCGCACGGGTCGAAGCGATCGCCGTTCCGCCCGGCAACCACGGCACGATCTACGTCGGCATCGGCTCGGGCAACCTCTGGAAGACGATCAACAACGGCATCACGTGGACGCCGATCTTCGAGAACGAATCGACGTTCACCATCGGTGATGTCGCGGTGGCGCCATCGAATCCCGACATCGTCTGGGTCGGCACCGGTGAGACCCAGCCGCGCCACAGCGGCTACTCGTTCCCCGGCACCGGGGTGTTCAAGTCGACGGACGCCGGCGAGACGTGGCAAAACATGGGTCTGCACGACACCCACCAGATCGGCAAGGTCATCATCGATCCGAACGACCCCGACGTCGTGTACGTCGGCGCCATCGGTCACTTTTGGTCACCCAACGAAGAGCGCGGCGTCTTCAAGACCACCGATGGCGGACAAACCTGGCGCCAGACGCTCTACGTCAGCGAACACACCGGGGTGGTCGAGATGGCGATCAATCCGGGCAACAGCGACATCCTTTACGCCGCCGCCTGGCAGGCGGTGAGCGGCACGCCCGACGAGGGCGGCCCCGAGAGCGGCATCTACAAGAGCACCGACGCCGGCGAGACCTGGACCAAGCTCACCAACGGATTGCCCTCCGGTTCGCTGGGTCGCATCGGCCTCGACGTCGCGCCTTCCAATCCGAACGTCGTGTACGCGTTCGTCGACAACCGCAACGTGCCTCCGCCGCCGGAGACCACGCCGGGCGGGGGCAGGCGCGGCGGCAGGGGCGGGCGCGACCGGCAGTCCCGCGAGATCGTCGGCGGCGAGATCTACCGATCGAACGACAAGGGCTCCACCTGGCTCAAGGCCAACGTCGACGACATCTACGGTTTCTTCGGCATCTACGGCTGGAAGTTCACCGACATCCGCGTCTCCCCTGACAACGAGGACGAGATCTTCGTCCTCGGCAACCGCGGCTACCACTCGGTCGACGGCGGCAGGACGTTCGAGCAAATCGGGGAGACCATCGTTCGCATCCACGATACGCGCGGGTTGGTCATGCATCTCGATCACCACGAGATCTGGATCGACCCCCTCAACGCTGACCGCATCTTGCTCGGTAACGACGGCGGCTTGTATGAATCGCACGATCGCGGCCGAACCTGGCTGCACATCAACAACATCCCGGCGGCCGAGTTCTACTCGATATCTCTCGACATGGAGTATCCGTACAACGTCTTCGGCGGCACCCAGGACAACGCCGCCCTGTACGGCCCCAGCGACGCCGACGCCACCGACCACAACGACGATCCGTGGGAGAACGTCTACCTCGATCGCTGGACCGGTGGTGACTCCTTTGACACCCTGCGCGATCCCACCAACCCCGACATCGTCTACTACGAACACCAGCACGGCGCCATGCTGCGCATGGACATCACGCCGGGTGGTGATGTGCAGTCGGGCGGCGATTCCGCCGAGAGCATCCGCGCCCGCGCTCCGGAGGGGGCGCCGGAATGGCGATTCAGTTGGTACACGCCGATCATCATCTCGCACCACGACCCGCGCACCCTCTACGTGGGCGCCAACCATGTGCTGCGCTCGAGAAACCGTGGTGACGACTGGGAAACGATGAGCCCGGATCTCTCCGACGAGGGCGGCGGCGTGCGGGCCGTGGTGCCGTTCGGCACCATCACGATGCTGTCGGAATCGCGCCTGCTGCCCGGCGTCATGTACGCCGGCACCGAGGGCGGCAAGATCTGGCTGACGACCGACGACGGCGGCGCCTGGGAGCTTGTCAGCGACGGGTTGCCGCAGAAGTGGGTGAGCCGCATGGTCGCCTCGGAGCACGAGCTCGGCCGCGTGTACGCTTCCTTCACCGGCTATCGCGAAGACGACTTCAACGCCTACCTGTTCGTCTCTCACGATTTCGGCGGCTCGTGGGCATCGATCAGCGAGGCCTTGCCGGCGGAGTCGATCAACGTCGTCGCCGAGGATCCGACCAACGGCGACATCCTCTACGTCGGTACCGATTTGGGCGTGTACGTATCGCTCGACCGCGGCCGAACGTGGGATTCGCTGTCGACGAAGCTACCGACTACACCGGTACACGACCTCGAAGTCCATCCGCGCGACGCGGAGATCGTCATCGGCACGCACGGCCGCAGCGTGTGGGTGCTGAACATCGAGGCGGTCCGCGCCCGGGCGCTGCGATGAAGCCCGCTAGGATTCGAGCAGGACGCAACTTGAAGCATAGTCTGGTAGCGTCTCCCGTCATGGCAACCAAGTGGAACGAACGGCGCGTCGGCGACGTCCTGATCCTCGATGTGAGCGGTGCACTCACGATGAGCGAGGAGTTTCACGACGTCTTCAAGGAGCTCTACGATCGCGGCGAGAAGAAGATTCTCCTCAACCTCGCCGAAGTTCCGTACATAGATTCCACCAGCGTCGGCGATCTCGTCGTCGGGCATCTGCAGGCATCTGAAAACGACGCCGTGTTCAAGCTCCTGGGGATGCAGCCGAAGATCGTCGAACTGTTGACGATGCACCACCTCATCCACGTCTTCGAAGTTTTTGATGACGAGGAAGTTGCGGTCGCTAGCTTTTCCTGAACTACTCGGTGCGCTCGGTCAACAGGTACTTCAACGCGAACGTGCCGATCCAGTGGGAGCCCGCGTAGTCGGCATCGAACATCGCCTCGAAGCCCATCGCACCGTGCAGGGCTGCGAGCCTGTGGTACGCCTCGATGCGCGGGTCGCCCAGCGGCAGCGCCATGGCGATGCGGATCATCGCGTCGGCGCGGATGAACGCCAGGCCGATGAGGTGTGACTTGCCACCCAGGGCGCGGTTTTCTTCCTCGATGCGACGTTGCTCTTCGTCGGATGCGGCGGTCTCATCGGCCCCTTCTTCGTCGCCTTCGGCCTCTCCGCCTGCCTGCTCGCCGTTCTCGGCATCGGTCGCCGCGGTCGCGGTCTGTGCGTCGAGATCTTCGGGCACCACCGGGTCGGCGTCAGGCTCTTCTGAGGTATCCACCGGCGCCATAAGCGGCAAGAACTCACGTTCGTTGACCGGCGCCATAAAACCCCCGAACCAGGCCAAGAACTCGGCCGGCTCGAGCACCTCGGCCATCAGAGCCGCCTCCTCGAGGCACGGCGACAGAAAGTCCGAACCCCACGGCTCGTAGGCCGTCGGGCAGCCGTAGTCGTCGAGGAACAACCGCCGCGAAGATTCGAGGATCGCCTCCTCGAGCTTGTCATCGTCGACGGTTCGCGTGTAGTCGAGCATCATCGCCAGGGCGAACGCCGTGTTGCTGTGGGTGCCGCTACGCGACGGGCGTTCGAGGTCGGCAAGATGCACGACCATGCGTTCGGAAAACAGGGTCGCGAGCGGCTCGAGGTTGCCGGCCCACTCCGGCGCATCGGGATCGTCCCAGGTGCGCAACTCGGCGTATAGCTTCAGCAACCAGGCGTACCCGTAAGGGCGCTCGAAGCCGCCGGCGGTCTGGAAGTACTCCAACTCCCCCTCCAGCGCACGCGCCGACAGATGATCGTTGAGCTTCTCCCGCACCAGGCCTCTGATCGGCAGGTTCGGGTATTCCTTGTGGATCTTGACCATTGCCCAGACCGAATTGACCGCCGAGTGCCAATCCCAGCAACCGTAGAACGACCGGTTACGCTCGTAGCCGGGCCGCCGGGCGGCGACGATCTCGTCGAGGTATGTGCTGCGGTCACGCGGCGCTGCCTGGGGTCGATCGAGGCACGAAAGCGGCATCGCCACCAGGGTGAGCGCCATCTCGAGGTCAAAATCCGGCGCCCGCGCGGACGGAATCGCGGCGATGAAGGTGGCCAGATCGGCGGCTTCGGCGCTGCTGAGCTCGGGCGGAACTACGGCGGCGGCGCTGTCTTCGCCGGGCTCGAGTCCGAGGTAGCTGCACGACGCCGTGACCGCGGTCACCAACAGAAAGATGCCGATGCGCTGCGTTCTCATAGTGCCCGCATTCTAGCAGGCTGCTGAAAAACTCCGGGGGCGCCGTAGCGGGCGCCGCTAACCCGCGAGCATCGGCAAACTGGCGGCGGCGACCGCCTGCCCGACCCGACGCGTCGTCTCATCAGGTAGCCGCAAGACGACCCGGTCGGCGAGCTCGGGGTAGTCGTCCTCGAGAACGCGCCGCGCCTCCCGGACCAGCAACTCGCCGCCCACACCGGAGGTCACGCGACCGAGAATCAGCACCGTGTCGAAGTCGTAGAACACCCGGTACCAAGGCACCGCGTGGCCGAGGTAGGCGCCGACGGTCTCGAAGACGCGACCGGCGCGCTGGTCACCGTCTTCGGCCAGCTCCTGCACGATCACCAGCTTCTCCGCGAGCCCGAGGTCCGGGGCAAGCTCGATGCCCGCCGCATGGGCGAGCCTCTCGATCGCCTGTTGCGAGAAATACGAGGTGCCGACGCCACGATCACCCGACCACTCCTCCACCGGCGCGTCGGCACCACCATCGACCGGCGCGAAGCCAAGCTCGTTGAGCCAACCGGTGAGCTGACAATCGTGGTCGAGATACCCCGCGGCCTCGCTCGACCCCATGGCAATTCCCAGGATGCCACCGCGACCCAGCGCCATGGCGCCGGCCAGCGCGGCCACGTCGCCGTCGTTGATGACCCGGATCGGCACACCCCACTCCTCTCCCAACCGGGCGAACATCGGCTCCACCTCGGCAGCAAACCGTGACTCTGGAACCGAACGAAACAGCGAGGCGACACGGACGCGATCGTCGATGTAGATCCCGGCGGCGCTGCCGCCGATCGCGTCGACCCGAGGCAAGTGCGCGGCAGCGTGCTCGAGTGCGGCGCGAATGTGACCTAGGTGATACGCCGGATCGGCTTTGGCCTT